>JAURXG010000183.1 GCA_030654555.1 Aquabacterium sp. | reverse complement strand
CGGATGCGGTCGGCGGCCATCTGGATCGCCGACAAGCCCGAGGCGCAGAAGCGGTTCACGGTGACGCCGCCCACGCTGTTGGGCAGCCCGGCCAGCAGCGCGCCGACGCGGGCGATGTTCATGCCCTGCTCGCCCTCGGGCATCGCGCAGCCGACGATGGCGTCCTCGATGGCCTGGGGGTCCAGCCCGGGCACCTGGCGCAGCGCCGCCTGGATGGCGGCCACCAGCAGGTCGTCAGGCCGGGTGTTGCGGAAGAAGCCGCGGTGGCTGCGGCCGATCGGCGTGCGGCTGGCGGCAACGATGTACGCGTCTTGAATCTGTTTCATCACGATGTCCTTTGACGATGGCGTCAGTTCAACCAAGCGGCCGCCGTGGACCCGGCTCTGCCGGGCCACAGGGGGCGCCCCCTTGAGGGGGAGCGCCGAAGGCGCTGCGGGGGTGGGTCAATTCCTCACCGGCTTGCCGGTCTGCAGCAGGCCCATGATCCGTTCCTGCGATTTCGGGTGCTCCAGCAGCGAACAGAAGTGCTTGCGCTCCAGCGCCATCAGGTACTCCTCGTTCACCAGCGAGCCGGCCTCCACCGCGCCGCCGCACACCACGTCGGCGATCAGGCTGGCGATGTGGAAGTCGTGCGCGCTGATGAAGCCGCCGTCGCGCATGCCCACCAGCTGGGCCTGGATGGTGGCGATGCCCGAGCGGCCGGCCACCGGGAACAAGCCCTTGAGCGGCGCGCGCCAGTTGGCTGCAGCCATCGCCTTGGCCTGCACGATCGCCGTGTAGAGCAGCTCGTCCTTGTGCGCCACGATCACGTCGTCGCCCAGCAGGTAGCCCAACTGGCGGCTCTCGAGCGCGCTGGTGCCCACCTTGGCGGTGGCCGCGGCGGTGAAGCCCTCCTTGACGAAGGCCAGCAGGTCGGTGCTGCCGGCGGCGGCCGCGTTCTCGGCCGCACGGCGGGCGATGTAGGTCAGGCCGCCGCCGCCGGGGATCAGGCCCACGCCCACTTCGACCAGGCCGACATAACTCTCCAGGTGCGCGACGCGCTTGGCGCAGTGCACCGCGATCTCGCAGCCGCCGCCCAGCGCCAGGCCGCGCATCGCGGCGATGGTGGGCACGGCGGCGTAGCGCACGCGCAGCAGCGCGTCCTGCAGCTTCTTGATCTCGGGCGCGATGCCCTTGGCGCCCAGCTTCATGAAGGTGGGCAGCATCGCTTCGAGGTTGGCGCCGGCCGAGAAGGGCTCGTCGGGCGACCAGATCACGAGGCCGTGATACTGCGCCTCGGCCAGCTCCACGGCCTTCAGCAGCCCCTCGATCACGCCCGGGCCGATCAGGTGCATCTTGCTGGTGATGCTGGCGATCAGCACCTCGCCGTCCAGCGTCCACAGCCGGATCTCGTCGTTCTTGTAGACCTCGGTGCCGGCGGTGATGGCTGGCTTGGCGCCCTCGCCGGCCAAGGCCTCGGGGAAGTGCTGGCGCGCGTAGACCGGCAGCGCGCTGCGCGGCAGGTAGTGGCCTTGCGCGGCGCTCCACGAGCCCTCGGGCGTGTGCACACCGGTGCGGCCGTCGAACACCCAGTCGGGCAGCGGCGCGGTGCACAGCGCCTTGCCGGCAGCTATGTCGGCCTTCACCCATTCGGCCACCTGCTGCCAGCCGGCTTCCTGCCACAGCTCGAACGGGCCCTGCTTCATGCCGAAGCCCCAGCGCATCGCCAGGTCGACTTCACGCGCCGAATCGGCGATCGCCGCCAGGTGCACGGCGCAGTAGTGGAAGCTGTCGCGCAGGATCGCCCACAGGAACTGCGCCTGCGGGTTGCTAGATTCACGCAGCAGCTTCAGCCGCTCGGGCGCGGGCTTCTTCAGGATGCGGTCGACGATGGCGTCGGCCTTGCCGCCGGCCGGCACGTAGCCGCCCTTGGCCAGGTCGAAGCGCTGGATCTCCTTGCCCACCTTCTTGTAGAAGCCGGCGCCGGTCTTCTGGCCCAGCGCACCGGCGGCCACCAGCGCGGCCACCGCGCTCGGCGTGGCGAAGCTGCCGTAGAACGGGTCGTTGGCCTGCTCGGGGCCGAGGTTGTCCTGCATGGTCTTGACCACGTGCAGCAGCGTGTCGATGCCCACCACGTCTGCGGTGCGGAAGGTGCCGCTGCTGGCGCGGCCCAGCTTCTTGCCGGTGAGATCGTCGACCACGTCGTAGCCGAGGCCGAAGTTCTCGGCCTCCTTGATCGTGGCCAGCATGCCGGCGATGCCGACCCGGTTGGCGACGAAGTTGGGCGTGTCCTTGGCGCGCACCACGCCCTTGCCCAGCGTGCGGGTGGCGAAGGTCTCCAACTGGTCCAGGATCTCGGGCAAAGTGCCCGGCGTCGGGATCAGCTCCACCAGCTGCATGTAGCGCGGCGGGTTGAAGAAGTGGATGCCGCAGAAACGCGGCTTGATGGCCTCGGGCAGCACCGCGGCCAGCTTGGTGATCGACAGGCCCGAAGTGTTGCTGGCCACGATGGCCTGCGGCGCCAGGTGCGGCGCCACCTGGGTGTAGAGGTCGAGCTTCCAGTCCATGCGCTCGGCGATCGCCTCGATCACCAGGTCGCAGCCGGCCAGCAGGTCCAGGTGCTCGTCGTAGTTGGCGGGCTGGATCAGCGCCAGGTCGCCCGCCACGCCGATGGGCGAGGGCTTGAGCTTCTTCAGCCCGTCCAGCGCCTTCAGCACGATGCCGTTCTTCGGCCCCTCTTTGGCGGCCAGGTCGAACAGCACCACCGGCACCCGCATGTTCACCAGGTGGGCGGCGATCTGCGCACCCATCACGCCGGCGCCGAGCACGGCCACCTTGCGCACGTTGAATTGGTTCATCTTCACTCCGTTGAAATCATTGCCGAGGCGCCGCCACGACGCGCCCATCAAGCAAACGCCGTGGATCCGGCTCCGCCGGTCCACTGGCGTTGCCCCCTTGAGGGGGAGCGCCGCAGGCGCTGCGGGGGTGGGTCACTCCACCCGTATCCACTGCTGGTTGCGGAAGAACGGGCCGATGTAGCCGCGCACCTCCATCGCCTTGCCGCCGTCCACCGGCTTCAGGCGCAGGCGGTAGACCTTGCCGTTGTTCGGGTCGAGGATCTCGCCACCCTCCCAGTGCACCTTGTCGGCATCGGCACGGGCATTGCGCACGATGGTCATGCCCAGCACCGGCTTGTCCTTGCGTTCGTCGCTGCACTTCTCGCACTTCGAGTCCTGCTTGGTCGGATCGGCGATCTTCTCGACCTTGCCGGTGAGCACGCCACCCGCCTCGGTGATGCGCACATACGACTTCTCGGTCTTGGTCTCGTCGTCGATGGTCTTCCACAGCCCCACCGGCGTGGCCTGGGCCAGCACGGTGCCGGCGGCGGCGATCAGGGCCAGGGCGGTCATCAGCTTCTTCATGGCGGTCTCCTCGGGTTGGGGATGGGGCGGGCGGATCAGAACAGCGCTTCGTCCATCGCCATCAGCGGCGCCAGGCCGGCGCGCGCGGTGCGGATCAACGAGGCGGTCTCGGGCAGCAGCTTGGCGAAGTAGAAGCGCGCGGTGTGCAGCTTGGCGGTGTAGAACGGGTCGCCCGAGCCCTGCTTCTCGAGCGCCACCTTGGCCATGCGGGCAAAGAAGTAGGCAAAGCACAGGTGGCCCGCCACGCGCAGGTAGTCCACCGCGGCGGCACCCACCTCGTCGGCATTGCCCATGGCCTTCATGCCCAGCTCCATCGTCAGCTTGGTCAGCTTGTCGCCCAGGTCGGCCAGCGGGTTGATGAACTCCTGCATCGCCTCGTTGGTGCCCTCTTCCTCGACGAACTCGGTGATCAGCTTGCCGAACTTCTTGAGCCGGGCGCCGTTGTCGCCCAGCACCTTGCGGCCCAGCAGATCGAGCGACTGCACGGTGTTCGTGCCTTCGTAGATCATGTTGATGCGCGAGTCCCGCACGAACTGCTCCATGCCCCAGCCGTGGATGTAGCCGTGGCCGCCGAACACCTGCTGGCAGTGCGAGGTGGCGATCCAGCCGTTGTCGGTGATGAAGGCCTTGATGATCGGCGTGAGCAGCGCCACGATGTCGTCGGCCTGCTTGCGTTCGTCGTCGTCGTCGGTGGACACCAGCACGTCGAGCTGCAGCGCGGTGTACATCAGCATCGCGCGGGCGCCCTCGGCATAGGCGCGGGCGGTCAGCAGCATCTTGCGCACGTCGGGGTGCACGATGATCGGGTCGGCGGGCTTGTCGGGCGCCTTGGGGCCCGACAGCGCGCGCATCTGCAGCCGGTCCTTGGCATAGGCCACGGCGTTCTGGTAGGCCACCTCGGTCAGGCCCAGGCTCTGGTTGCCCACACCCAGGCGGGCGGCGTTCATCATCACGAACATCGCCGCCAGGCCCTTGTGCGGCTGGCCCACCAGAGTGCCGACTGCACCGTCGAGCACCATCTGGCAGGTGGCGCTGCCGTGGATGCCCATCTTGTGCTCGATCGCGCCGCAGTGGATGGCGTTGCGGTCGCCCAGCGTGCCATCGGGATTGACATGGAACTTGGGCACCACGAACAGCGAGATGCCCTTGCTGCCGGCCGGCGCGTCGGGCAGGCGGGCCAGCACCAGGTGCACGATGTTCTCGGCCAGGTCGTGCTCACCGGCGCTGATGAAGATCTTCTCGCCGGTGATGCGGTAGCTGCCATCGGCCTGCGGCTCGGCCTTGCTGCGCAGCAGGCCCAGGTCGGTGCCGCAGTGCGGCTCGGTCAGGCACATGGTGCCGGTCCACTGGCCGCTGGTGAGCCTGGGCAGGTACAGCGCCTTCTGCTCGGGCGTGCCGTGCGCGTGCAGCGCCTCGTAGGCGCCGTGGCTCAGGCCGGGGTACATGGTCCAGGCCTGGTTGGCCGAGTTCAGCATCTCGTAGATGCACTGGTTCAGCAGCAGCGGCAGGCCCTGGCCGCCATAGGCCGGGTCGCAGCTCAGTGCGGGCCAGCCGCCTTCGACGAACTGCGCGTAGGCCTGCTTGAAGCCCTTGGGCGCCGTCACCGCGTGGCTGGTCTTGTCGAGCTGGCAGCCCTCGGCGTCACCCGGCAGGTTGAGCGGCGCGGTCACCTGCGCGGCGAACTTGCCGCCCTCTTCCAGCACCGCGTTGAGGGTGTCGGCGTCGATCTCGGCATGGGCCGGCAGACTCTTCAGCGTGCCGACGGCGTCGAGCACCTCGTGCAGCAGGAACTGCATGTCGCGAAGGGGCGGGGTGTACTGGGGCATGGAGCGCTCCTGAGACGGGATGGAAGGAAAGACGGGCCGACGCGACGAACGCGGTTGGGCGAATGGGATCAGCGGCCGGCGCCGCGCAGCCTGGGCGCCGGCTCGGCCAGCAGGTGGTGCTGCACGATGCGCTCGAAGCCCACGCGGGCACGGTCCACTGCACCCGGCAGGCGCAGGAAGCGTGCGTCGTGGTGCAGCGCCAGGATCAGGCCGTGCACCTCGAACAGCATCTGCAGCGTGTCGGTGTCGGGGCGCAGGTGGCCGGCCTCGATCGACAGGCGGATCGCGCGCTCGAGTGCCGATTGCCAGGCCCGCACCATCGAGGCCAGCGCATCGCGCACCGGGCCGGGCCGGTCGTCGAACTCGACCGCGCCGCTGATGTAGATGCAGCCCGAATCGAGCTCGACCGACACGCGGCGCACCCAGCGCTCGAACAGCGCGCGCAGCCGCGGCAGGCCGCGCGCCTCACGCACCGCGGGGAAGAACACCTCCTCCTCGAAGCGCGTGTGGTACTCGCGGATCACCGCGATCTGCAGTTCCTCGCGCGAGCCGAAGTGGGCGAACACGCCCGACTTGCTCATCTGCGTCACCTCGGCCAGCGCGCCGATCGACAGCCCTTCCAGGCCCATGTGCGAGGCCTGGCCGAGGGCGGCCTCGAGGATCGCCGCGCGGGTCTGCTGGCCCTTGTGCAGCGAGCGGGTCGCAGGCACGGCGGGGCTGCGCCTGGAGGCGGCTGTGGATTCAGGCAGGGGATTGGGCGGCACGTTGGATCAGGGGAGAGGAGTCGGACAGGCAATGAAACGAACGATCGTGCTATTTTGCAGAAAGCCATCGCCCCGTGCCGGTGGACGGCGTGCATTTTTCTAGACGATGGCAACTAGATCGCGCAGCAATCGGCGGCGGCGCCGCACAAAGCGAGCGTGTTGACGACAGCGGCAGGAGGGTGGGCGCGGTGGCGCACGGTGCGCCGCGGTCGAATGCAGTAACCTAGAGGGCGTTGAAGGGAGGTTCTTTCCTTGGACGTGCTGCAGCTCGATGTGTCCGGACGCCCGCAAGCGTGGATCACGCCGCGGGAGGCCGCCCTGCTCTACGCCGCCGATGGCGTGGCCTGGACGCTGGGCCGTGCCGTGCAGGTGCTGCGCGGCGGCATCCAGCGCGCCACCGGGCTGCAGTCGCGCATCGAGGTGCATTCGATCATTGCCGTGCGTGGCACCATCCCCAGCCGGGCCTGGCGTGTCACCCCGGCGCTGACCAATGCCAAGCTCTTCGTACGCGACCGCCACGTCTGCGCCTATTGCGGCGGGCGCTTCGGTTTCGACACGCTCACGCGTGAACACATCATCCCCACCTCGCGCGGCGGGCGCGACACCTGGATGAACTGCATCACCGCCTGCCGCGCCTGCAACGGCCGCAAGGGCAACCGCCTGCCCGAAGAATCGAACATGAGCCTGCTGTTCCTGCCCTACATCCCCAGCCTGCACGAAGACATGATCCTGCGCGGGCGCCGTATCGTGGCCGACCAGATGGAGTTCCTGCTGGCCAGCGTGCCGCGCTCGAGCCGATTGCACGGGTGAAGCGGCTGCTTTCGGCCCTGGCGCTGGTGCTGGCGCCGGCCCTCTGCCTGACCGCCGCCGCCTGGGCGGGCGACCCGGTGCGCGCCGCCAGCCAGCCGGTGGTCGTGCCCGACACCCTGGCCCAGCGCCTGCAGCCCTGCACCGCCTGCCACGGTGCCGAGGGCCGCGCCAGCCGCGAAGGCTACCTGCCCCGCATCGCCGGCAAGCCGGCCGCCTACCTGTACCAGCAGCTGCTGAACTTCCGCGACGGCCGGCGCAGCAATACCACCATGGCCGAACTGCTGGCCCACCAGGGCGATGCCTACCTGCGTGAGATGGCGGGCCACTTCGCCAGCCTGGACCTGCCGCACACCGCGCCACCGGCGGCCCCCGCCGCCCCCGCGCTGCTGGCCCGCGGGCAGACGCTGGTGCTGCAGGGCGACGCCGCGCGCCGCATCCCCGCCTGCGTGGCCTGCCATGGCCAGGCACTGGCCGGCACGCTGCCGGCGGTGCCCGGCCTGCTGGGCCTGCCGCGGGACTACCTGATCGGGCAGCTCGGCGCCTGGCAGACCGGCAGCCGCCGTGCCGTGGCGCCCGATTGCATGGCGCAGATCGCCCGCCGGCTGGCGCCCGAGGATGCCAGCGCCGTGGCGGCCTGGCTGGCAGCGCAAGCGGTGCCACCGGGCCACCGTGCGGTGCCAGCGGCGCCCGGGCCCGCGCCACTGCCCTGCGGCAGCGTGAGCGGGGCGCCGCCATGAGGCGGTCGTTGCGATGGCTGGCTGGCGCGCTGGCTGGCCTGACGGGGCTGCTGGCGCTGCTGCTGTGGCTGCAGCTGCGCGACGCCGCCCCAACCCCCGGCCCGGTCACGGCCATGCCGGCAGCCACGGCCGAACAACTCGTGCGTGGCGCCTACCTGGCCCGCGCCGGCAACTGCGCGGCCTGCCACACCGCGCGTGGCGGTGTGCCCTATGCCGGCGGGCGGGCGATCGACACGCCCTTCGGCGCGGTGTTCGCCGGCAACCTGACGCCCGACGCCGCCACCGGCCTGGGCGCGTGGAGCGCCGACGACTTCTGGCGCGCGCTGCACCACGGCCGCTCACGCGATGGCCGGCTGCTGGTGCCGGCGTTTCCGTACCCCAACTTCACCCTGGTCACCCGCGACGATGCCGATGCGCTGTGGGCCTGGCTGCGCACGCTGCCCCCGGTGGCACAGGCCAACCGGCCGCATGCGCTGCGCTGGCCGTTCAACACGCAGATGGCCCTGGCGCTGTGGCGCACGCTGTACTTCCAGCCGGGCAGCTTCGTGCCCGATCCGGCGCTCGCGGCCGAGGTCAACCGCGGCGCCTACCTGGTCAACGGCCTGGGTCACTGCAGCGCCTGCCACGCCAGCCGCAATCCGCTGGGTGCCAGTGCCGCACTCGACGACGCCGGCGGCAGCGCCCTGCCCAACCAGCCCTGGATCGCACCCTCGCTGACCGACGCGGCGGCGGGGGGCGTGCCCGGCCGATCGCCCGACGAGCTGGTGCGCCTGCTCAAGACCGGCGTGTCGGCGCGCGCCACGGTGATGGGCCCGATGGCCGAGGTGGTGGCCGGCAGCACCCAGCACCTGAGCGAGCCCGACCTGCACGCGATGGTGGCCTACCTGCAGCAGCTGCCGCAGGCGCCCGCGCCCGAGCCGCCGGCCCACGCCACGCGCCCGTCCGACGCGGTAACGCGCGGCGAGCAGCTCTACGCCGACCACTGCGCCGATTGCCACGGCGCCCAGGGCCAGGGCGCGCCGGGCATCTACCCGCCGCTGGCGGGCAACCCCACGGTGACGATGGCCGACCCGCGCAACCTGGTGCGCGCGATCACCCGTGGCGGCTTTCCGCCCGCCACCGCCGGCAACCCGCGGCCCTACGGCATGCCCGGTTTCGACCTGCCGCATGCCGAACTGGCCGCGCTGGCCACCTGGCTGCGCGCCGCCTGGGGCCACGACGCCGCGCCGGTCATGCCGGTGGACGTGCTGCTGGTGCGCTGACGGCCGCCCCGCCCCCGCCCGGCACCGCTTCACGATTCTTCACCCGCGTTACAAGAACGGTCACCGCGGCCGGTGGTCCAATCGGTGAAAGTCAACGGCGCGGCCGGCCGCGCCGTTGAGCATCACAACCCCTTCGAGGAATCCCATGCGCCGCTCCCTGACCCCCCTGGCCCTGGTCGCCGCACTCGTGCTGGCCGGCTGCGCCACCAGCAGCCCCGACGTGATCAGCCGCCACGATGCGCAGCGCTTGTCCACCGTGGTCGACGCCACCGTGCTGACGGTGCGCGCGGTGACGGTGGACGGCAGCCAAAACGGCACCGGTGCGGTGGCCGGCGGCGTGGTCGGCGCGATCGCCGGCTCGTCGGTGGGGGGCCGGCGCGATTCCGCCGTGGGCGGCGTGCTGGGTGCCGTGGCCGGCGCCGTGCTGGGCAATGCCATCGAGCGCACCACCACCCGCGAAGACTCGCTGGAGATCATGGTGCAGCTGCGCAACGGCGAACGCCGTGCCATCGTGCAGGCCAAGGGCAGCGAGACCTTCCAGCCCGGTGACGCGGTGATCCTCGTCACCACCGGCAGCAAGGTGCGCGTGGCGCGCGCGCCGGCGGGCGTGCCGCAGAGCAATGCCGCGCCGCTGCCCCGGCCGATGCCGGGCACGCGCAGCTGATCACCCGGCGGGGCGCTGCCCCGCCGTCCTCATTCAGCGCGGCGCCGGCGGCAGCGGCATGCCCCGCAAGGCCAGCGCCAGATCGGCCGCCTGCCACACGGTGATGCCCTGCTCGGCCGCGTAGGGCCGGGCGTTGTCGGTCAGCTCGCCCAGGCAGATGCACAGCGCCTGCGGCGCCTCGGCGGCCTCGCGTGCGGCCTGCAGCGCGCGCAGCGTCTCGATGCCGATGCGCGCCGACTTCCAGCGCCGCGCGCACACCAGCATCGTGCGGCCCTGGCGCTGCACCGAGAAATCCACCGCCTCGCCCTTGGCCGGCGCCACGGTGAAGCCATTGCGCTGGAACGACTGCTCCAGCAGCGCGGCAAACGCCGGCCATCCCATCGCGCTGGTGGCCAGCTGCGTCTGCTGCACCCGCGCGGCACTGGGCAGGCGCCACTGGCGCTGCGCGGCGATGGCCGCGATCACCGCGAACGGAAAGCCCGACAAGGCGCCCGCCACCCGGTAGTCGGCCGGCAGCAAGGCGCTGGCCACCAGGCCCAGCAGCACGGCGATCAGCAGGCTGATCCACCACGGCGATCGCAGCAGCACCGCGAACAGGGACTTGTCCGACATCTTGAGTTTCATGCGCAAAGTTTGGCATGAAGCCGCGCGGGGCCTGCGGTGCATCGCCGGCAACCCGGATGGACAGGGCCTGAATCGACAGCCCAGCCGGCAAGGGCTGGGCTGCGGGTTTGGTAGGCCGCCCGTGAGTCGAACACGGCACCAACAGATTATGAGTCCCCGACAGACGGTTGCCACACAGTGCGCCGCCCTGCTACGTACTAGGAAAACCCTGGCCTGACAGGCACTTGCGAGGGCACCCCGCTTCTACCGGCTGCGCCCAGTAGCTACAGGCACTGCGGACAACGAGCGTACAGTAGCTCGACGCCAGCGCCCGGCAAGGTGCTGGTGCAGGTGCACCCCGCGACGGCGGCAACCGTCCGAGGTGCGTGGTCAACCTTCCTCTTTGACAGGACGGTCAACATGTTCACTCTATCAGTCGCCCGCGATGGGCGACGGCGCAGCCTCGCGCCGAAACACACTACCGGCCGCACCACCGAATATCAAACGCTGGCGGCCCACACCGCAGAGACTGCACCAGACGTTGGAGGTGCAGCATGAAGAGCAAGAAGAGCAGGAAGGTGAAGCTCACAGAGGCGGTGGTGGCGAAGTTCGCATGCCCGGCCGATGAGAAGCAGGCTTTCCTTTGGGACACCGAAGTGCAGGGCCTCGGCGTGCGTGCGCTGCCGAGCTTTGCGAACGACCGCGCAGCCCGGCCCGGTGCGAAGGCTTGGGTCGTTGCCGGCCGGGTCGCTGGCACCGGCCAGGAGCGCCGCATTACCCTCGGGCGCGTTGACGTGCTGCCCTTGCACGGAAGGAACGACGCCAGCGAAGACGAGGTTGACCACGGCGCGCGCGAACGTGCCCGCCGTATCCGTCGCCTGATGGCTCTGGGCCGCGACCCACTGGCCGAGCAGGAGCAGACCCGCGCGCAGGCTGCCGCAGACACTGAGCGACGAACGGCACAAGCGGTGACGCTGCGCGATGTGGCTACCCACTACATCGCCAACAAGAAGACCCGCAACGGCCCCTTGAAGGCGAACACCGTCAGGGACATCAACGTGCACGTGGACAAAAGCTTTGCCACATGGGCGGACAAGCCGATTGCCAGCATCACCCGCGCCATGTGCGAAGCCCGTCACGACGAGCTGGCACGCGGTGGGCTTACCGGCAAGCGGCCAGCGCCACACCGCGCCCGAGGCGCCTTCGTGGTGCTGCGGGCGCTGGTCAATTGGGCGATGGAGAAGTACCGCGTAGGCGATGAGCCGCTGATTCGAGAGAACCCGGTGCGGGTGCTGAAGGGCCAGATGGCACCGCCCAAGGCACGCACGACGAAGGTGCCCATGGACCGCATCGGGCACGTGTGGGAAGCGCTGCGCTGCATCCGCGCCGACCCGGCGCAGCTACCGTCCACCCACACCCAGGCCGACGCCCTGGCGTTCATGCTGCTGACTGGCGCTCGCGCAGATGAAGCGCTGTCGCTGACCTGGGACCGCGTGCACGTGGGCGAAGACGCCGGGTCGTGGCACCTGCCGACGCCGAAAAACTCGAACCCAGTGACACAGTCGCTGTCGGCACCCGCACGGGCGCTGCTGGCAGCCCGGAAGCCTCGCAAGGGCTGCCCCTTCGTGTTCCCAGCCCGCAGCGGCCACGGGCATGCAGGCACCCCGCGCGGGCCTGCCATGGAGGCCGCAATTGCGGCGGCCGGCTGCCACCTTGATCGGCACGCGCTTCGCCGCACATTCACGACGTTAGCCGTCACCGTGTTGGGCATCGAGTTGTGGAAGGTCGAACTGCTGACCAATCACATGCGCGCAGGCAATGTCACGCTGGACCACTACACCGAGCGCAACGACCTGCGATACCTCGCGCCCGAGGCCGAACGCATTGGCGCGTGGATCGTTGAACAGGCCGGCATCGCGGCCGGGCGCAACGTGGTCAAACTGCCGGCAAAGCGTCGAGCTTGAAGGGGTAGAGGGCGACACCTTCGAGGTCGGCTGTGGTGCCGCCGTTTATGCAACCTTGATCCAGGGCTCCGCCGTAACATGCCAGCATAGTTAGTCATCGCTGGTGCATCGGAAGCCGAACAGGGCGGGTAGGTGCAACGGTTCAAGGCCAGTTGAAGAGAGGCGCTGGCGGCGAGGACTTTTTGATGCTTCGGCATCGAATCGTCCCCGTCGCCAGCGCCTTTCCCATTTCGGCCTGGCACGGGGCACCACGTGAGGCCCGCACCATGACCACACCGTCCATCCTCGATGACAGGATGCTTGACAAGGCCGAAACGGCCGCAGCCCTGAACGTGTCGCTCGCGCTCGTCCACAAGTGGGTGCAGCGCGGCACCGGCCCGAAACACGTCAAGTTCGGCGCACGGGTGCTGTTCCGCGAGTCGGAGCTGAACCGCTGGGTCGCAGAGCGGACCCGCATCAGCACGCACCGCAAGGCCGAGCCGGCAGCAGCCTGAGCGCCACCGTAGGACGTCCAGTCCTGCGCCCCCACCCATGCAATCGCCGCACGGCCGGTCTTGGCTGTCCGCAGGCGTTACGGAACCCACACCATGCACCCCAAAAAGAAGGGGCCGGTCACCGCCACAGTGCCGACCCCACCCCATGCAAACGGCGCCAGTATGGCGTCAGGTCACGGCGTCAGGCTTGACCACAGCACCGCCAGCCATGCAGCCCCAGGCGCCACGCGGCCGGGCTCCCGCACCCTACCCGCTACCGGCCCGGCAAACGCGCGCCAGCGGCCCGCCAGCACGGACGGCGGGGTGTTGCGGCAGGGGGCAGCGCATGGCTAAGCTGGACCCACCATTCAACGCAGGGCCAGCGCCAGCGCCACCGGGGTCGCTGCCATGGTGGTCACGGGAAGGCATGGCGAGGCAGGCGGCAGCACAAGCCGGCACGGTCACGCGGGCCGCGGAGGTGGCGGCAGCGTCCGGCCCGCCAGCGCCCGCCATGGCGAGCCAACAGCCGCTCCAACTTCCACCCGGCAACGCCGGCGAGGTCGCGCGCTGGCTGCTGGACGTTGCGCTGCTCCCGGTGCCGGAGATTGCGACGGTCACAACGCTGGGCCTCCTGGCTGGCCTCGCGGGCCGCGCGTGGACTACCCCTGCCCCTGGCACGGGCCTGAACATCTACCTGATCCTGGTTGCCCGCAGCGCCACCGGAAAGGAAGCGCTGCACGAAGGCGCGGGCCGCTTGCTGGTCGCACTGCGGCGAAAGGTGCCGAGCGTGGTCAACCTGATCAACTTTGACGATTACGCCAGCGGCCCCGCCCTGGCGAAGCAGTGCGCCGTTGAACCGCGTTCGTTCGTCAACTTCAGCAGCGAATTCGGACGCCGGCTCAAGCGCATGGCGAACCCGAAGGATGCGCCGATGGCCGAACTGCGCACCACGTTCACCAAGCTCTACCCCAAGAGCGGCCCGGCTTCCTTCGTCGGTGACTTGGTGTACAGCAATGCCCGCCACTCGATACCCGGCGCCGTGGCTTTCAGCGTCGTGGGCGAAACCACGCCCGGCACGCTGCGCGCGGCAATGACAGGAGACATGATGGAAGATGGCTTTCTGTCGCGGTTCGGCTGGGTCGAGTACACGGGCGACCGGCCGGAGGAAAACATGCGGGCCGCTTCGCATGCTGAACCGCCCGTGCACATCGTTGAAGGCCTCGCCAGCATCGCCATGCAGGCCATGACCCTGTTCGCCAACGGCATGACCCACGAGGTGCAGTGCATGCCGGACGCTGTCGTGACGCTGCAAGCGTTCAACGACCGTTGCAACGACGGCATCAAGCGCGCGGGCGAGAACGAGGCGCATCGTCAAGTGTGGAGCCGGGCAAACCTGAAGGCCCGGAAATACGCGTCACTCCTGGCCGTGGCCGATGACCACATGCAGCCCGCCATCTCGGCCGCTCACGCCGCTTGGTCAATCGCGCTGGTTGAGCGTGACGCGGCAATCTTCGAGTCTAGCCTAACAAGCGGAGACGTAGGCAGCGACACGGTCGCCCAGGAGCGAAAGCTTCGGCATGTTCTGCGCGAGTACCTAACCCAGCCGCTGCGCGCTTCCTACGCGGTGCCGGCTCAGATGCAGAAAGATGGCGTTGTGCCTCGCAGGTTCCTGCAGATGCGGACCTCTGACACGGCAGCGTTCAAGGGCCACCCGCTCGGCGCCACGGCAGCGCTTGACCACGCACTGCGCAGCCTCTGTGACAGCGGCTACATCGCGGAGATGGACAAGACCAAGGCTGGTGAGGCTTACACGTTCCAGGGCCGATGCTTTCACATCGTCCATTTGCCAGCGACCTAACACGGCGAGCGGGCGCCCTTTACAGCGCTTTGCAAGCCTTAGCACCGACCGACCACACCCCATAGGCAGGCAGTACCTTTGTTAAGGCGTTAAGCATGTTAAGCAATACACCCCCCATTCAGTTCTATTTGGCTGTTGGCCTATATGGGGCTTAACGCTTTACAGCCTTACACCGCTGGGCATCGGCGGCATCGGCAGGTCGGGCCGCCTTTTGCTGCCAGCCGAGGACCGGCAGTCCCCTGGCCGCATGTGGCTAACCGCTTGAATGCTCAGCCCTTTTTGCGCCGCAGGAAGCCACAGTAACACCCGCTGTCCGCGCGTGTTGCGCAGGCCAGCCCGCAGCCACCGGAGATCAACCCCATGACCGAACACAACTACACCGACACCACCATTGCCGACGCGACCGAGCAGACCGGCGCGGTTCACCAGGAACAGGCGAAGGCCGAGCCTCGGTACATCAGCCCACTGGATGCCAGCTTTCAGCGGCCCAACCAGCGCCAGCAGGCAGCCGCGCCCAGCGTGTGGGACGTGGCCGACGCCATCACCGTTCCCAGCCCGACGCTCGACCCCGGCAACCTCACCGCGCATGCGCTGTTCGCCGAGCTTGACGGCTGGGGTGTGGCTACCGCGGTCGAAGCGCTCAAGGCACTCCACGGCGCGGTGCAACAGGTCGTGGAAGTGCGCGAGGCTGCGAAGGCCGACCCGACGCTGACCGCCGCCGCTGCGCTGCTGCTGGTCGCAGACACCCATACCAAACTGACCACGGCTGCGACCAAGAAACTGGACGCGGCCCACGCCACGCTGACACGCGCCGTGGAGGTGGAGGAAGCCGCTTTGCGCAAGCCCATCACCACGGGCGCCACTGGCCCATTCGCCGCGGAACTTCGCGCGCTGGCTCGCAGCATGAACGACGGCGACCGCCGCGCCTTCATTGCCGATGCCATCGCGTCCAAGGATGTGGCCACGCTCGGGGCACTCCTGGGCGCACCGCCCGCGCTCAGTGGCTTGGACAAGGCGAGCGCCGCCAGCTACTCCAACCGGGCCAATCTGGTGATGAACGAGCGGGCCGCGAAGCGCGTCGAACTGATGCGCTTTGCGCTGGCCAAGCTGGAAGCGGCCGGCGGGGTGCACCTGACCAGCATGGAGCGCACGATCGGCGCCAAGCTGTCCACGGTCGCCAAGCTGCGGGCGCAGAAAGCCCGCGCGGCAGTCGTGCTGAACGGCTTCATCCCCGCCCCCTGATCCCCACCAGCACTGAGCAGGCATGAGCCACATTCCGCCACCATGGCAGCGACCGGCCGACGCCCCGGCATATGCAGAAGTGCCGCGCGCCCCGACCGGCCAGTTCGTAGCCGGCCACAGCGGCAACCCAGCCGGCAGACCGCCGGGCATCGTTGACCGCCGCAATCGGGTCGCCAAGGCATTTGATGCCGAGTTCGACGCCATCGGTGCTGCGCTGGTGGCACG
>JAURXG010000181.1 GCA_030654555.1 Aquabacterium sp. | reverse complement strand
CAAGCCGCCCGCGCGCGCCGCGTCACCGGCGCCGGCACCGTCCAGCGCGGGCGACGCGGACCGAAAACGCCAGGCCCAGTTCCAGCGCCGCCAGGAGGCTGCCCGCCTGCACGAGCTGGCGGTGCGGCAGCGCAATGCACGGCAGGATGCGAAGCGCCAGCCCGCCGCCGGCCTGCCGGTGCCGGGCGCCAGCGCCGCGGCGCCCTGACGGGCCGGCGCCGTCAGCGGCGATTCAAGGAATCTGCTCGATCTTGACCATCGCCAGCGACAGGTTGTCGCCGTGGCCGTTGGCGCGCTGGCGCGCCCGCGTGACCATCATCTCGCCCGCATCGCGCGGCGCAAAGCTGTTGACGTACATGCCCATCTCGCGCGGCGTGAAGTAGTGCCACAGCCCGTCGCTGCAGCACATCAGCGTGTCGCCGGGCAGCACCGCGTCGATGTGGTGCAGCGTCACCGGGGGCTCGGCCGGAGTGCCCAGGCAACCGGTCAGCAGGTTGCCCTGCGGATGGGTGTTGGCCTGCTCCTCGTTGATCTTGCCCTCGTCGATCAGGCGCTGCACGTACGAATCGTCCAGTGTGCGGCTGACCAGATCGGCGCCGCGGAAGTGGTAGACGCGTGAGTCGCCCGCATGCACCACGTCGCAGGCCAGCCCCGGCCCCAGCAGGAAGGCCGCCACCGTGCTGTGCGGCTCTTCCTCGGCGGTGATCGCGGTCAGCTTGATCATCAGGTGTGATTCCAGCACCAGCTGGCGCAGCAGGTCGGCCGGGTTGTCCTTGGCCGGCACATGGCGGTCGAACAGCTGGCGGGCGGTCAGCGCCACCTGGTCGGCGGCCTTGCGGCCGCCGCTCTTGCCGCCCATGCCGTCGGCCAGCACCGCCAGCAGGCAGTCCTTGACGCGGGCATGGCGCAGGATCTGCACCTGATCCTGCTGGTACGGGCGATCGCCCCGGTGCAGGGCGGTGGCGGCCAGCATTCGGTAGGCTTGGGGGACCTGGGGCAGGACGGCACTCATGGCGCCGCACTATAAACTGCGGCCACCGATGAACACCGAGCCGCCCAGCGACATCAACCTGCGCTCGCCGCAGCGCCAGCTGATCGAGTTGCGCATGGAGCATGCCGATCTCGACAACCTGATCGACCGCGCGGCCGAGCAGGCGCCGGTGGACGAACTGACGCTGCGGCGGCTGAAGAAGCGCCGGCTGCTGCTGCGCGACCTGATCGCCCGGGTCGAATCGGACATCGATCCGCCGGAACCGGCCTGATGGCGTCAGCCGACGACGACACCGGCCCGATCGGCCCGATTGGGTCGGGCGACCTGGCCCGCGCCACGCGCGAGGCGCTGGGTCCGCAGGGCGCGCTGGCGCAGGCCGATCCCGGTTTCGTCGAGCGTGACGTGCAGCAGCAGCTGGCCGAGGCCATGGCCAACGCGGTGGAGGAGCGCGCCACGCTGGTGGCCGAGGCCGGCACCGGCGTGGGCAAGACCTTCGCCTACCTGGTGCCGCTGCTGCTGTCGGGCCGGCGTGCGCTGGTCTCCACCGCCACCAAGAGCCTGCAGGACCAGCTCTTCCTGCGCGACCTGCCGCGCCTGCGCGATGCGCTGCGCGTGCCGGTGCGCATCGCGCTGCTCAAGGGCCGCGGCAGCTACCTGTGCCTGCACCGGCTGCAGCAGGCGCGCGAGACCGGCACGCTGCCCGACCGCTTTGCGGTGCGTGCGCTGGCCCGCATCGAGACCTGGGCACACGGCACCACCACCGGCGACCTGGCCGAGATCGATGGCCTGGACGACCGCAGCCCGGTGATCCCGCTGGTCACCTCCACCCGCGACAACTGCCTGGGGCAGGAGTGCCCGCAGTTCCGCGACTGCCACGTGGTCAAGGCCCGGCGCGAGGCGATGGCCGCCGACCTGGTGGTCGTCAACCACCACCTGTTCTTCGCCGACCTGTCGCTGCGCGACAGCGGCGTGGCCGAGCTGCTGCCCACGGTGGACGCCGCGGTCTTCGACGAGGCCCACCAGCTGGTGGAGACCGGCCTGCAGTTCCTGGGCACGATGCTGTCGACGAACCAGGCGCTGGACTTCGGCCGCGACCTGATCGCCGCTGGGCTGACCCATGCCCGCGGGCTGGCCGACTGGCAAGCCGTGGCCGGCGGGCTGGACAAGGCGGCGCGCGAACTGCGGCTGGCCTGTGCCGGGCCGCTGCGCGAGATCAGGGGCATCCTCAAGCTGCGCTGGGACGAGCGCTGCGGCGACGAAGCCTTCGAGCAGGCGCTGCAAGGCCTGGCGGTGGCGGCCGATGCGGCGCGCGACGCGGCCCTGCTGGTCGAGGCCACCTCGCCCGATTTCACCCGGCTGGTCGAGCGCGGGCGGCGCATCGCGCAGCTGGCACACGCCTTCGAGCTGCCGGCGGCCACCGACCGCGTGCGCTGGATCGACATCGGCCCGCGCGACGCCCGGCTGGTCGAATCGCCGCTGCACATCCGCGACCTGTTCACCGAGCAGCGCGCGCTGGCGCCACGCGCCTGGATCTTCACCTCGGCCACGCTGGGCAGCGACGACGCCCTGAGCTGGTTCACCGAGTCGGCCGCGCTGGAAGATGCGCGCAAGCTGCGCGTGGGCAGCCCGTTCGACTACCCGGCGCATGCCCGCACCTGGGTGCCGCCGCGCTTTCCCAAGCCCAACGAAGCCGGCCATCCGGCGGCGGTGGGCGCGCTGGCAGCGCGCCTGGCCGGCCGGCTGGGCGGGCGCACCTTCGTGCTGACCACCACGCTGCGGGTGCTGCCGGTGATCGCCGAGGCCTTGACCGAGGCCGCCAACGCCGCCGGCACGCCGCTGCAGGTGCTGGTGCAGGGCACGCACCCCAAGCGCACGCTGCTGCAGCGTTTCCTGGACACGCCGGGCAGCGTGCTGGTCGGCTCGGCCAGTTTCTGGGAGGGCATCGACGTGCCGGGCTCGGCCTTGCAGTGCGTGATCATCGACAAGCTGCCGTTCCCGCCGCCGAACGACCCGCTGGTGCAGGCGCGCAGCAAGGAGCTGGCGTCGCGCGGGCGCGACCCGTTCAACGACTACTACCTGTCGGAGGCGGCGATCTCGCTGAAGCAGGGCGCCGGGCGGCTGATCCGCAGCGAGACCGACCTGGGCCTGCTGGTGATCGCCGACCCGCGGCTGCGCCAGATGCCCTACGGGCGCAAGCTGCGCGCCGCGCTGCCGCCGATGGGCACGCTCGACACCGAGGCCGACGCGCTGGCCTGGCTGGACGAGATCGCGGCGATCAACGCCGCGGCGTGAGAAAACAGAACGCCGCGGTCAACGCGGCGTTCGGGGGGCATCAAGCCGGCCGCGAGGCCGACGGCCGAGTCACCAGAACTGCCACCAGGCCCGCTCGGGCACGCGCACGCCGTCCTTGATGTAGCGGGTGTTCGGGTAGTTCTGCTTGAGCACGCGCTCGGCGTCGTCGCGCAGCTGCGTCAGGCCCAGCCGGTCGTAGCTGGCGGCCATGATGTACAGCGCCTCTTCCACCGAGGGCGATTGCGGGTACTCGCGCACCGCCAGCTGGGCCCGGTTGGCCGCGGCCACGTAGGCCTGGCGCCGATAGTAGTAGCGCGAGACATGCACCTCGTACTCGGCCAGCGAGCCGACGATGTAGTCCATGCGCGCGCGGGCGTCGTCGCTGTACTTCGAGTCGGGGTACTGCTGCACCAGCTGGGCGAAGGCCTGGAACGAATCGCGCGAGGCCTGCTGGTCACGCTCGGACAGGCTCTGCCGCGAGATGCTGCTGAGGAAGCCCATCGTGTCGTTGAAGTTGACGATGCCCTTCAGGTACAGCGCGTAATCCATCGCCGGGCTGGACGGGTGCAGCCTGATGAAGCGGTCGAGCGTGGCGATGGCCTCCACCCGCTCGTTGATGCGCCACTTGGCGTAGGCCAGGTCGAGCATGGCCTGCTGGGCCAGCAAGGTGCCCGAGGCCCGGCCCTCGACCCGCTCCAGCTGCTTGATCGCCTGGTCGTAGCTGCCCGCGTTCAGGTCTTCCTTGGCACTTGCATACAATTTCTCGGGCGAGTTGCGGTCGTCGTCCAGCGGGTTGCTGCCACAACCGGCCAGGGCCGCCAGCACGATCAGCGCCACCCAGCCCGCCCGGGGGCGCCGCAGGGCAGGGCCCGAAAGCGAGTGCAGCGGGGTCAAAACCTTGAACAAGTTCATCGGTGTCGGCAGCCGCGTTGCGGCCGGCGTCCTTCCAGGCAAATATGCAAATCAAACGATTCTAATGGCCGCGTCTCCTGGCCCCCTGCCCGACGAGGCGCTGGACCCCGAGGCCGACATCGGCCCCGACCTGGCGGCGGACAACCCCGTCGACGCCGAGGTCGAGACCCGTGAGACCGTCATCAGCTCGGCCCAGCATGGCCTGCGGCTGGACAAGGCGCTGGTGGCGCTGGCGGGCGAGTTCTCGCGCAGCTGGCTGCAGCAGCTGATAGCCCGTGCTCACGTGCAGGTGGACGGCCAGGTGCAGACCACCGCCGCGCGCAAGCTGCGCGCCGGCCAGCGCCTGCGCGTGACACTGGCGCCCACGGCCGAGAGCCAGGCCTTCCGGCCCGAGTTGATGCCGCTGGCGGTGGTCTACGAGGACGAGCACCTGCTGGTGGTCGACAAGCCCGCCGGCCTGGTGGTGCACCCGGCGCCGGGCAACTGGTCGGGCACGCTGCTCAACGGCCTGCTGGCCCACCACGCCGGCGCGTCGGCACTGCCGCGCGCGGGCATCGTGCACCGGCTCGACAAGGACACCACCGGCCTGATGGTGGTGGCCAAGACGCTGCCGGCGATGACCCACCTGGTGCGCCAGATCGCCGCGCGCGAGGTGCGCCGCATCTACCTGGCGCTGGTGCAGGGCCGGGTGCCCTGGGAGCAGGCCACGATCGAGGCGCCGATCGGCCGCGACCCGGTGTCGCGCCTGCGCATGGCCGTGGTGGCCACCGGCAAGCCGGCGCGCACCGACGTCGAGCGGCTGGCCGTGTGGGCCGGCGAGGCGGGCGACGGCAAGGGCAGCATCACCGCGGTGCGCTGCCGCCTGCACACCGGCCGCACCCACCAGATCCGGGTGCACCTGGCCTGGCGCGGGCATGTGCTGGTGGGCGATGCGCTCTATGGCGGCAAGCCGGCACTGGGCTTGGCGCGGCAGGCGCTGCATGCTGCCGAGCTGGCCTTCCAGCACCCCGACGACGACCGCACGATGGTGTTTTCGGCAGCGCTGCCGGCCGATCTGGCGGCGGCCTGGGCGCGGGTGGTTCCTGCCTGAAACGACGGCCGGGCACGCGCCACGCAATCCCGGGCTAGAATGGCTCATTCGGTTGGGGCAGCAGGGCGGTGGATCGACATCCCGCGCTGAGGCCACCACCCAGGCAGGTTGGTCCGAAGATGTTCCGGAGCAGCCTGCGGCAGCACCCAGGCGCGCAGAAGCTGCGGCCGGGTCTCCAGGGGACGCAGCGGTCTGAGCCGGGCGTCCACAACAAACCGATGAAACCCCGTGCGCAGCCGTCCACAAGACGCCTGCCCCGCGCCTGACCGGCGCCGCACCCGAGTCATCACGCCCCATGCGATGGTCCCGAGCCGTTGAATCACAACGGCCCACCCCGAACAGAGGTTCATGAATACCCACGAGGCCAAGCGCGTCCTCGAGACCGCGCTCATCTGCGCCCAGCAGCCGATGCCGCTGCGCGACCTGCGCAACCTGTTCGACGAGCAGGTGGGCGCCGACACCCTGCGCAGCCTGCTCGACGAGCTGGTGCGCGACTGGGAAGACCGCGGCGTCGAGCTGGTGGCGCTGGCCTCGGGCTGGCGCTTCCAGAGCCGGCCCGAGATGCGCGTGTTCCTCGACCGGCTGCACCCCGAGAAGCCGCCACGCTACTCGCGCGCCGCGATGGAGACGCTGGCCATCATCGCCTACCGCC
>JAURXG010000171.1 GCA_030654555.1 Aquabacterium sp. | reverse complement strand
CCGCTGCTGGGCTGGGGCCTGGGCCTGGCCATCCACGGCCTGGTGACGCTGCTGGCGCTGCGCGGCGACGGCCTGCGCCAGCGCTGGGTGGCCGACGAAGCCCGGCGCCTGCGCGAGCGCGGCTGAACATCGGCGCCAAGGCGGTGCTGATCGCCGCAGCCCGCGGCGGTGGCCTCCGTAGAATCGGCGGCTGTTCCCACCGACCGGGCCAACCGTGCCCGCGCCCCATGAGCCATCCCCTGCCGCCCGACGCCGCCAAGCCCGCCAACTTCCTGCGCACGCTGATCGAGCGCGAGGTCACCGAAGGGGTGTACGCGCAGCGACAGTGGGGCGGCAGCCCGGGCGATGCGGCGCACCACGCCGCCGGCGGGGCCGATCCGGCGCCGGTGCGGCTGCGCTTTCCGCCCGAGCCCAACGGCTACCTGCACATCGGGCATGCCAAGAGCATCTGCCTGAACTTCGGCCTGGCGCGTGACTTCGGCGGCGTCTGCCACCTGCGCTTCGACGACACCAACCCCGAGAAGGAAGAGCAGGAATACGTCGACGCCATCGTCGAGATGGTGCACTGGCTGGGCTGGAGCTGGCAGGCCAACGGCACCGACCACCTGTACTACGCCAGCAACTACTTCGACTTCATGTACCGCGCCGCCGAGTATCTGGTCGGGCGCGGGCTGGCCTATGTCGACGAGCAGAGCGCCGAGGCGATGCGTGCCAACCGCGGCGACTTCACCACGCCCGGCACCAACAGCCCGTGGCGCGACCGAAGCGTCGAAGAGAACCTTGCGCGCTTTCGCGAGATGCGCGACGGTGCGCACGCCGACGGCAGCATGGTGCTGCGCGCGAAGATCGACATGGCCTCGCCCAACATCAACCTGCGCGATCCGGCGCTCTACCGCATCAAGCGCGCGCACCACCACAACACCGGCGACCGCTGGTGCATCTACCCGATGTACGCCTACGCGCACCCGATCGAGGACGCGCTGGAGAACATCACCCACAGCATCTGCACGCTGGAGTTCGAGGACCAGCGCCCCTGGTACGACTGGCTGCTGGCGCGGCTGGTCGAAGGTGGCCTGCTGAACGCGCCGGCGCCCAAGCAGCACGAGTTCGGCCGCCTGAACCTGACCTACGTGATCACCAGCAAGCGCAAGCTCAAGGCGCTGGTCGACGAGCAGATCGTCGAGGGCTGGGACGACCCGCGCATGCCCACCTTGGCGGGCATGCGCCGGCGCGGCTACACGCCGGAGGCGGTGCGCAAGTTCGCCGAGGACACCGGTGCTTCCAAGACCAACATCTGGGTCGACTACGCGGTGCTCGACGGCGCGCTGCGCGCCGACCTCGAAGGCAAAGCCGCCCGCGCGATGGCGGTGATCGACCCGCTGCCGCTCAAGCTCACCAACTGGGACGCGCTGTACGGTGCCGGCCACATCGAGCCCTGCAGCGCCCCGGCGCACCCGCAGCACCCCGAGCTGGGCCAGCGCAGCTTCGGCCTGGGCCCGGCGGTGTGGATCGAGCGCGACGACTTTGCCGAGGTGCCGGCCAAGGGCTTCTTCCGGTTGTTCCCGGGCAACAAGGTGCGGCTGAAGTACGGCATGGTGGTCGAGTGCACCGGCTGCGAGAAGGACGCCGACGGCCGCATCACCGCGGTGCTGGCCACCGTGGTGCCCGACACCAAGAGCGGCACGCCCGGCGCCGATGCGGTGAAGGTCAAGGGCACCATCACCTGGGTGGGTGTGCACGACGGCATCGCCGCGACGCTGAACCTGTACGACCGCCTGTTCAGCGAGCCGCAGCCCGATGCCGGCGGGCGCGATTTCCGCGAGGCGCTGAACCCCGCCAGCAAGTCGGTGGTGCAGGGGGTGGTCGAGCCCTCGCTGGCGGCGGTGCCCGCCGACCAGCGCTTCCAGTTCGAGCGCCACGGCTACTTCGTCACCGACCGCAAGGACCACGCCCCCGGCGCGCCGGTGTTCAACCGCATCACCGGGCTGAAGGACGGCTGGGCCAAATGAGCCCGGCCCGGCTGCCTGCCGCCCGAGCCGGCGCCACGATGACCGCCCCGCGATGACCGACTTCTGGCCCGCCTGCGGCTGGCGCCACCTGCAGCCCGATGCGCGCGGCCAGCTGCCGCCCAGCGCGGCCTGGCTGGCCGGCTGGCTGGACCGGCCCGAGCTGGCGCTGGTGGCCGAGTCCTGCCCGGCCGAGATCGCACTGCACCAGGCCTTGCGCGACGACCCGCTGCGACCGGTGCCGGCGTCTGAACTGGCCGCGCTGGCCGACGACGACGCCCGCGAGAACTACCGCTTGTTCATCGCGCTGCGCGACGGCGTGGTGGCGGCCGGCACGCTGGAGGCCTTCTACACCGGGCTGTTCCGCCAGGGTGCGATCACGCTGCCGCCGCTGTTCATCGACCTGATCGTGCAAACGATCCTGCGCCAGTTGCTCGACCAAGGCGCCGATGCCTTCGAGGCCCGCGCCGCCGAGCTGCTGTTCCGCCCGCAGCGCATCACGCTGCAGGGCGGGCGCGTGCTGGCGGGTGATCGCGCCACGCTGGACCGGCTCAGCGACGCGGGTGGCTTCGGCGCGCTGGGCCGGCTGCTGGCCGAGGCGCAGGTGCCGCTGCGCGCGGCGCAGCTGCAGGTGCTGGGCGCCGACAACGCCGTCGACTACTGGCACGACCGCACGCACGACGGGCTGGAGCGCCACCGCTTCGTGCTCGACCTCACCCACCAGGTGCCCAAGGAGGTGGCGCGCGGCGTGAACGTGCCGCTGACCCTGGCCCACAGCGGCTTGACCGCGCTGGCGCGGGTGCTGCAGCGCTGGGTGGCGCACCTGACCGGCGCGGCGGTGACCATCACGCCGCTGGCGCGCATCGCCGACGCCGCCTGGCGCTGGCATGTCGGCCTGGACGTGGAGTCGACCGCCATCCTGAATGACCTGTACCGCGGCGAGCCGGTGGACGAGGCGCGGCTGGCGCGCCTGATCGGCCTGTTCCGGCTGGACTTCGACGACCCCGCCGACCAGCAACCCGAACTCGCCGGTGCGCCGGTGTGGCTGGGGCTGGCGATGACGGCCGACGGCACGCTGCGGCTCAAGCCGCAGAACCTGCTGCTGAACCTGCCGCTGGCGCGGCGCAGCTGAGCGCGGGCCGAGCCCGCTCAGCGCGGGTGGCCCACGTCGAAGTCGTTCAAGCCGCTGACGTCGCGCCCCTTGACCAGCCACAGCGGCCGCTGCGCGAAGTTGACCGCCACGCCGGTCTTGCCGTCCACCGGCTTGAGGCGCCGGTCGAAGTGCGAGGTGGCCGGCAGGTAGCGCAGCGCCACGCCGGTGCGGCGCTGCGGGCTCAGATTGGCCGCCGCGCCGTGGATCATGTAGACGTCGTGCAGGCTCATCTGGCCGGGCTGCAGCTCGATGTCGACCGCCTCGGCCTCGTCGAAGGCGCCCTCGGCCAGGCGCTGCTGCAGCGTCAGGTCGTCGCGGTCCTCGTGCAGGTGCGGGTGCAGCAGCTGGCCGCGGTGCGAGCCGGGGATCACCCGCAGGCAGCCGTTGGCGCGGGTGCTGGGCTCCAGCGCCACCCACACGGTGCAGGTGGCCAGCGGGCGGATCGGCCAGTAGTGGCCGTCCTGGTGCCAGGGCGTCTCGTAGCCCTCGCCGGCCGGCTTGCAGAACACATGCGCGCCCCACAGGATCACGTCGTCGCCGATCAGGTCGGCCACCAGGTCGACGATCTGAGGGTCGCGCGCCAGGTCGAGAAAGGCCGACACCCCGCGCACGCCCTCGCCGCTGTCGGCGGCGCCCGGCGCGCCGGCGCGCTCCACATGCGCCGACACCAGCTTCTCGGGCCGCACGCCGGGGTTGCGGCGCAGCAGTTCGTCCAGCGCCTCGCGCATCGTCGCCACCTGGGCATCGGGCAGGCGCCATTGCGGCACCACCCAGCCCTCGCGCTGGTAGCAGGCGATCTCGTCGGCGGTCAGGTGGGCCATGGTCGTCGTGGCGGGCAGTGGGTGATGCAGCGATTGTGGTGCGCGGACCGGCCGCCGCCACCGCGGGCCGACCCGTAGCGATGGCCGCCGGGTGCCCCCCTACCATCGCACCATGCCCGCCCTGCCCCCGCTTGCCAGCCCCGCGCCTGCCGTCCCGTCACCCGCGCGCACCGCGCTGCTCACCGTCGTCGCCCTGATCGCCTTTGCCGGCAACTCGCTGCTGTGCCGCGTGGCCCTCAAGCAGACCGGCATCGACGCGGCCAGCTTCACCAGCGTGCGGCTGACCTCGGGCGCGCTGGTGCTGGCGCTGCTGGTGCTCTGGCGTGCACGCGGCCTGTGCGCCGACGACGCCCCCACGCGCCCCTGGCACAACGGCAACTGGACCTCGGCGGGCGCCTTGTTCGTCTATGCCGCGGGCTTCTCCTTCGCCTACATCAGCCTGAGCGCGGCCACCGGCGCGCTGCTGCTGTTCGGCGTGGTGCAGACCTCGATGATCGGCTGGGGCCTGTGGCGCGGCGAGCGGCTGCAGCCCTTGCAGTGGCTGGGCCTGATCGCCGCCAGCGCCGGGCTGGTGTGGCTGCTGCTGCCGGGGCTGGCCACGCCATCGCTGTCGGCCGGGCTGCTGATGGCCAGCGCGGGGGTCGCCTGGGCGGTGTACACGCTGCGCGGCCGCGGCGCGGGCGATGCCACCGCGGTGACGGCCGGCAACTTCCTGCGCGCCACACCGCTGGCGCTGGCTCTCAGCGCGCTGCTGTGGACGCAGGCGCACTGGGACGCGCCCGGCCTGCTGCTGGCGCTGGCCTCGGGCGCGCTGGCCTCCGGCCTCGGCTACGCCGTCTGGTACACCGCGCTGCGCGGGCTGACGGCCACGCGCGCCGCGATCCTGCAACTCACCGTGCCGGCGCTGGCCACCGCCGGCGGCGTGTTGTTGCTGGGCGAGCCGCTCAGCCCGCAGTTGCTGGGGGCGTCGGTGGCGGTGCTGGGCGGGGTGGCGCTGGTGATCGCGGCACGCGCGCCCGCGCGCCGCTGATCCGGCCTGGGCAGCGCCCGCAGCAACGGGCCGCCGGGCCGCCCACGGCATCGGCAACTTTCGCAATGCCCGTCAGAACGCCCAGGTCGCCTGGCCCGACACGATCACCGTGTGGCTGTCGTAGCGGCCGTCGAGCAAGCCCGCGGCGGCACCGCCATCGGCGCTGATCGTCGCCTGCTTGCTGAAGATGTAGGCCGCGCCCAGGTCGAAGCGCCACTGGGCATTGGGCTTGTACTGTGCTCCCCCGGCGACCCAGGTGCGGTTGCTGTCGGGCAGCCGCGGCGTGCGGTAGGCGTCTTGCACCGGGCTGCGGTCGAGTGCCAGGCCCATGCGCCACATCCACGGCCCACCGGGCTTGTAGTTGGCGCCGATCGCGAGCTTCCAGCTGTCCTTGAAGTGCTCGGGCGTGCTCTGCAGCAGCGTGCCGTCGGCACGGTCGAAGCGCAG
>JAURXG010000165.1 GCA_030654555.1 Aquabacterium sp. | reverse complement strand
AAGTTCCTGATCGAGGAAATGGGCGTCAAGAAGATCCGTTTCCCCAACACCTCGGGCATTGGCATCAAGCCGGTGTCCAGCGAAGGGACCGAGCGCCTGATGCGCAAGGCGCTCCAGTACGCAATCGACAATGACAAGCCCAGCGTGACCATCGTGCACAAGGGCAACATCATGAAGTTCACCGAAGGCGGCTTTCGCGATTGGGCCTATGGACTGGCGCAAAACGAATTTGGCGCAGAACTGATCGACGGCGGTCCATGGTGCACGTTCAAAAACCCGAAGACGGGCAAAGACATCATCGTGAAAGACGTGATTGCAGACGCCTTCCTGCAGCAGATCCTGCTGCGCCCGGCCGAGTATTCGGTGATCGCCACGCTCAACCTGAACGGCGACTACATCAGCGACGCGCTGGCCGCCCAGGTGGGTGGCATCGGCATCGCCCCGGGCGCCAACCTGTCGGATTCGGTGGCCTGCTTCGAAGCCACGCATGGCACGGCGCCCAAGTACGCCGGCAAGGACTATGTGAACCCCGGTTCCGAGATCCTGTCGGCCGAGATGATGCTGCGCCACATGGGCTGGCTGGAAGCCGCCGACCTGATCATTGCGTCGATGGAGCGTTCGATCGCCAGCAAGAAGGTCACCTATGACTTCGCACGGCTGATGGAGGGCGCCACCCAGGTGTCGTGCTCGGGCTTCGGCCAGGTGATGATCGACCACATGTGATGCAGTTCCGGGACGTCTCCGGGCGTCCCACCTGGTCCCAAAGGGAACCCCAGATCGTTGATTCGACTGGGGTTTTTGTCTTCTGGCGTCCCTGGCCGTTTCTTGACATCGCAACGGGACGGGGCCACAGGGGGCGGCCGTGGCCCCATCTGAGGCAGCCCTCATGCGCCACAGCAACGACGTCCTGAAGCCCGCGACGATCGATAACGCGAAGGCGAAGGACAAGCGCTGCGACCTGACCGATGGCGGCGGCCTGGTGCTGAAGGTCATGCCGTCGGGCTCGAAGACCTGGCGCTTCAAGTACCACCTGAACGGCAAGCGCGAGAAGGTGACGATCGGCGCCTACCCGGTCCAGCCCATGTCTTGAAGTGCAGCGGTTGCAGTCCACTGCTTGGTAGCTTGGTAGCTTCGTAGCTTGGTATCGAGGTGGACGATGCCTTGGCGATCTCCTAACGGATCGAGATCTGATGGACGTCCCGGTCCGACGTCGCCTGGATTGACCACCTGGGGCAACTTGGCGACGCCGTGGCGCCCATTGCAGCGTCGCCTGACATCGCTGCCCTGCCGCGCCGACCTGACCGTCCGCGACGCATCGGCCAGCCACCGCTTCGACGTGCGGATCACGGCGGGACAACGTGCCGGCCACGGACACCGCTGCCGGCAAGGCGGCTCACCCAGCCTGCGGATGGCCCGGCGCATGCCCTGGGCCCAGCCGGCGCAGGACATGAAGCCCGAGATGCTCGATCGCGCGCTGGCGCCGCTGTCAGGCCGCCGGCGACCGGCAGGGCCCGTGGGACGGCCACAAGGCCATCCTGCAGAAGGAGGCCTTCATCGTGCAGCCGATGCGCAACCTGGGCGCCTTGCCGCTCAGCGGCTTCAGGGTCGGCCTCTTCCCGATGACGATGCCCGATGACGCTGGCGATCCGCCGTGCCGCGCCGGTGTGTGTCGTCGCCTTCGTCGACTGCCCCGCACGCACCACGGCCGGCCCGGCGCTGGCAGGCCGCCTGCACCGAGAACAACCCCCACCGGAAACCCGGCATGGCCATCATCAACTACTTCGACCGCGGCTGGAGCATCAACCCCCACGGCGTGGCCTGCATCCAGGACGACCGCCCGCACAGCGTCACCGAGGTGGGCGAACCGGGCTGCCGCGTGGCCCACGCACTGCTGGCCACCGGCCTGCCCAAGGAGACCAAGGGCGCCGTCTGGGCCCTGGGCAGGATGGGCGCCTGCCTGCACTGGGCCTGCATCATGCGGATGCTCGGGGTGGCGGCGCGTGCCGCGCTCGCCGCATCGGCGTTGTCGTCGTTCCGGTTCGCGGCGGTTGCCGGGGCCATGCCGTGCCTGCAGGCCGACAGGGTTGCGCCGCCCGAGCGACGACCCGGTCGGGCGACCTAGCCGTTCACCTCGGCGATGAAGTTGGGATCGAAGTCGGGGTTCTCGTTGACGCCGCCGCGGGCATAACCACGAGGGTTGCAGACGACGCGCGTGCCGTTCACGACGTGGTCGAAGCTGTCATGCGTGTGCCCGTGAATCCAGAGCGCCACCCGGTCCGCTCGCAGCAGGTGCGCGGCGTCGGACACGAAGCAGGCATTGAGCAGCGAATCGGCGAAGCGCGGGTGGATGCTGTGGCGCGATGGTGCGTGGTGTGTGATCACCACCGTGGGCCCGGCATGGACGTCGGCCAGGCGGCTCTCCAGCCAAGCCGCATGGCGTCTGAAAAGACTCACCGACTCATCCGGCGTGAAGAGCTCGGGCGAGGACTCGCGGACTCGTATGCGGCTGAAGTCCCGCATCAGCCGCTGGGCCTCGGCCTTCGCCGCGCTGCGCTGCTGCGGGTCGTCGAACAGCTCGAAGTCGGTCCACAAGGTGCTGCCCAGGAAACGCACGCCGCCCATGACGAGCTCGCGGTTGTCCAGTACCTGGATCTGGGTGCCCTTGCTCAGGCGCTGAAACTCGTCGAGCACACCGTCCATGCTGCTGCCGTAGAACTCGTGGTTGCCGGGCACGTAGAGCACGGGCTTGTCGAACTTCAGGGCCCAGGCGATGGCCTCGCGCGGGCGCGAGATGTCGCCAGCCAGCACGACCACATCGGCATCGTTGATCGGCCGATCCATCGCACCGAATCCCAGGTGCAGGTCCGAGAGGACGTTCAGTTTCATGGGTGAGTGTCGTGATGGATGCTTGATTCAGGGCGTTGTGGCGGAAGACGGCGGTTGCAGGCCTTGGCAGGCGGGGCCCGAAGGGTCGGCTTCAAGCACCGCGCCGCGGTCCGCGGGTGCGCCCGTGCAGGTCGGATGGCATCCCACGAGGAGCACGAGCGGGACCCGGTTCTCGACGACGACGGGCCATGCACATGGCGCGTCGCCCGCATGAAGCTGTTCCATCCTGCGCACGCAGATTCGGTTCACCGCGAACCGGCCAGTAGCCAGCGACCGTACGCCCCTTCACCGCACTCAATGCCGCAGTCAGGTGGCCTGCGATCACCGCCGCGTGACGACTGCCGATTCACTCGGCCGCCTCTGGCGGCGCCGGTGGATCGGGGTCGCGGGCATCCAGGCCCCACGACATCCAGTCTTCACCGAACAGTTCGCAGGGATGCGGCGTCGCCACGCTGCCGTTGCCGCACATCAGCGCATCCGCCGGGCAGTACTTGTCGCAACCCCAGCAGATGCGCTCGGGGTGCTTGGGATGGATGGGGAACTTCTTGACCACGGCGTGCGTTCAGGCGTGCCTTGCGTCGACGCGCTCGATGTTCCTGCGGTGCGCTTCCAGCATGGCCCCAGGATCGGTCCGGAGTTGCGCGTCCTGGACATGCGCAGTCAGCACCTCCAGGAGCGCCTTGATGGTGCGCATCAGCATGCTGCACCAGCGGACCTCATCCTGGTGAAGGTCCTGCACCAGCGTGGTCCATGTGCACGGCGGCATGTCGCGCGCCGTCTCCATGGCCACCCGCACCCCTGCACGTTCGGCCTGCAGCAGCTCGTTCAGCGCCACCAGCACCTCATCACGCGAGGCCGGCGCGGGTACGGGCGCAGCGGTACTCATGGCAGTGTTTCCAACCGGTCGTCGAACAGGTCGGCGATTAAAAGAGTCATCGGCTGCGCATCTTATAGCCTGAGCCTCGGCGGTCAAGCCCTGCAGGGCATCAGAACCTGCACGGGTCAGCGCGGGGTCGTCGCGTGCTGGAGCCGATGGGTGTCGGGCACGACGATCCGTCGGCCCTGGACCTGCAGCAGGCCCGCCTGTGCCAGCTCGTGCAGGATGCGCGAGAAGTGTTCCGGGCTCAGGTTCAACTGCGAGGCGACCTCCGCCTTGCCGGCGGGCAAGGTCCACGACAGGCTGGGCTCGCCATGGGCCTGGCGCAGCAGGTAGGCGGCGAAGCGCGCGGTGCCGCTGCCGATGGCCAGACGGTCCAGCTCGCGCACCAGAGCCTCGACGCGCCGGCTCAGGCCGGCAATCATCTGCCGGGCGAATTTCGGGTTGCGATCGAGTTCGGCGAAGACGGACGCCTTGGGCACGAGCAGCACCAGGGCGTCGCTGGCCGCCTGGGCATCGACCAGGGTTGGCCGCTCGAGGAACATCACCGGCTCGCCGAAGCTCTGCCCGGGCCCGACCGTGCCGGTCAGCCGGCTGCCACGTGCCGGCGTGGTCGAGACCAGCTTGATGTCACCGTAGACGACCACGTAGAGGCCCTTGGCAGGTTCACCCTTGCGGAACAGCAGGTCGCCGCGCTCGAGGCGGTGACGCACCGCTTCCGAGGCCAGCCGGGCCAGCGCCGCGGCGTCCAGATCCTTGAACAGCGGCAGCCCGGCGAGCAAGGCCGTCGTGGGGATGTCCCTGCGGCCCATCGCCTTCAGGCGATCACGGCGATCAGCGCCGGATCGTCGGCATGCTCGAGCAGGATCGTCTGCACCCAGCCTTGCCACGCCTGGGCGAAGCGCCGGCGCGTCGCGTCATCGGAGGGCGGCGTCAGGGCGTCGCGCATCAGGTCCGACAGCCCGGCAGGCCGGGGCACCGCCTGCGGCCGGTGCGCGACTTCGACCGACCGACCGGTGTCCAGCCGCGTGAAGCGCACATCGCCCGCCATGGGCACGCCGAAGTGCAGCAGGCCCTGGCGCCCGAACCGGCTTGCCAGCCCCTTGAAGCCGCCCTCGTTCGCGGCGCCGGTGATCAGGCCGACGACGCCGGCGATCACGCCGGCCACGCCCTCGTCGACGGCCTGCCGCAGCTCAACCCGCATGCCGCCGCGTTGCGGCGCACCCTCGGGGTACAGGCGCGCCAGCGCCGTGCGTGTCATCAGCCAGGCGCCGGCCACGGTCGGGCACGAGTGACCGGCCAGCTTGACGGCATCACGGTAGTGGTATTCGATCACCCCGCCCTCGGCCGCGCCGAGGGTCTCGGCCAACGGGTCGACGACGACGATCGCAGGGACTGCCTCGAAGAACGCGGGGGTCTGCATGGCGGGCATTCTCACGCCGCCACGCGCGCGCGCTGGCCCAGCGGCGGCGGCGCGATCTGGTCTTCCTTGACGAAGTGCGGGTGCATCAGGCGCGCCAGCGTCTTGGCCGCCTCGCCGGCCTCGCCGCCGACCTGGGTGGCCTGGCAAAGCCGCTCGTGCAAGGCCGCGTGTTCGTGCTGCAGGGGTTGGGGCATGTTGAACCTCATGACCGTCTCCTGGGCTCGTCAGTGAACGTTGCGGATCGGCTTGAAGCCGGGGTGGTCGAAGTGGCTGCCGTACTGGTTGACGGCCTGCGCCACCTTGACCAAGCCAAGTGCCGGGCGTGCCTTGGCGTCCTTGCCGGCCATCGTGTCGGTGCCCGCGCCGATGTCGGCGATCACCAGGTGCAGCATCGCGTCGGCCTCGGGCTCCAGCTTGCAGTTGGCGACGATGCCGCCGACCTCGGCCTCGACCTGCGTGGCCAGCGCGCGGTACTGCGCGGGCGTGAGCTTGCCGGCGTGGGCCGCACCCAGCTGCGGGTCGACCAGGCCACGGATGCGGCTCATGCCGGCACGCAGCGGCGCGTCGGTCGCCCACTTCCGGCCCTGGTTCAGGCTGAGCTTGTGCGGTGCGGCCGCGTCGTGGCTGTGGGCCGTTGTTTGCGCCGATGCCGGACCGACGGGCGCTGCGACCAGCGCCACCGCCACGGCGGTCCCGATGAACAGATTCCGAACGAACGGTGCCATGTTGCTCTCCCAGGGGTTGAAGGGGCAGGCTTGCCCACTGCCACGTCAGACAGGTCCGCGCCCCGTGGGTTCGATCCACCTCCGGGTTCCTTAGGAATCATCAAGAAACTGACCGTGCCCACCAGGGCCTGCAGCGCTGATGGGCGAGCGAATCAGTGCACGCTGAAGTCGATCACGATGGCGCCGGGCTCACGCTGGCGGTATTGCACGCTGATGCGATCGCCATAGCGCTGCGCAATCTGCGACAGCAGCGGCAGCGGGTCGTGGTCATTGGCGAAGCGCATGGTCTCGCCCGGCTGCAGGCTGTCCAGCGCGCCGAAGATCGCGGCATGCCGGAAGCGCTTGGCCACGCCACGTGCGTCGAAAGGATAGATGGCGTCGGGAGACAGGTGGAGATGAGGTTGTGACATGAAGGCTCCTTGAAGGAGAGTGGACGGACCCGACACAAAGTGTCAGGCAGGGCATTGGGGGAGGGTCTGGTGCCCGGCGGGTTCAAGGACCGCTCGGCGCGAATGCATCACCAGACCGCTGTGCTGCCGTTCGGCATCGCGCCGGTGGCCGCCCAGCCATGGGCAACCGCGCCACGCCAACGGTTGACCTGGCTGGTGTTCGTGCCGCCCGAGCGGCGGCCCAGGTGCGCGGGGCTCACGCATCTGACTCGGCGGTGCGGGCGGCCCTGCGCAGGCCGCCTGGCATTGCGACGGGTACCGCGCCATGGCGCCGACGCAGCGACACGGGTCGCCCTGAAACCGGCGCCGATGACGGCTCGACGAGATCGGCCAGGGTCATGCCGTCCAGTGCCTTGAAGTAGGCGTGCAACGCCGCGTCGAACAGGCCCTTCAGGCGGCACGACGGCGCCAGATTGCACCTGCTGGTGTCGGGGTCGAAACACTCGACCAGGCGGAAGTCGGTCTCGGAGGCACGAACCACATCGCCGACGCGGATCTTGGCGGGATCCATCAGCAGACGCAGGCCGCCGCTGCGGCCCCGCGTCGTCGCCAGCATGCCCAGGCGGCCCAGATCGGTGACGATCTTCATCAGGTGATTCCTGGACACGCCGTGGTGGTCGGCCAGTTCGCTGATGGTCACCGACTGCTGCGGACGGGCAGCGCAGTACATCAGCACGCGCAAGGTGTAGTCGGTGTACTCGGCAAGACGCATGCGGGTCCCTGAAGTGGTGTCGAGGCCATGGGTTCGAGCCCGGGTCGGACCTGCAGGGCATCAAGCGGGCGTGCGCACCGTGAAGGCGCGCACGGTCCCATCGACGCCCGTCACCGCGGCGAGCGTGGTGCTGTCCAGCGGCCGGCTCAGATCGACCACCGCGACGCCGAAGCCCCCTCCGGTCTCGAGGTGCAGCTGCGAAACGTTGAGACCGGCCTGGGCCAGCACGCCGTTGAGCTGTGACATCACGCCGGACTGGTCGCGGTGGATGTGGACCAGCCGCGCCGGCGATCTCAAGGTGCCGACGCTGACCTCCGGCAGGTTCACGCTGCCTCGCACCGCACCCAGGGTCAGGTAATCACGCAGCTTCTCCGAGACCTCGACACCCAGGTTGTGCTGGGCCTCCGCGGTAGAGCCGCCCACATGCGGCGTCAGGATCACGTTGTCGAGGTCCCGCAGCGGCGACTCGAAGACCGCGGCGTTCGACGTCGGCTCACTGGGGAAGACGTCGATCGCCGCCCCGCGCAGGCGATGCGCGCCGAGCGCAGCGTGCAAGGCGTCGAGATCGACCGCATGGCCTCGCGCCAGATTGATCAGCACGGCGTCGGGCCTCATCTGCGCCAGGCGTTCGGCGTCGATCAGGCGCCGCGTGCGCTCGGTCTGCGGCACGTGCAGCGTGACGACGTCGGCCTCGTGCAGCAGCGCGGTCAGCGTGGCCGCGGGCATGGCGTTGCCCAGCGGCAGGCGGGCCTCGATGTCGTGGTAGATCACGCGCATGCCGATCGCTTCCGCCAGCAGGCCGGTCTGCATGCCGATCTTGCCGTAGCCGACGATGCCCAGCGTCTTGCCGCGGATCTCGTTGGAGCCGCGCGAATCCTTCAACCACTGGCCGCGTCGCGCCGCGGCGTGACGTTCCGGAATCCGCCGCAGCAGGTGGATGGCGTGTCCGATCACCAGTTCCGCCACCGAACGGGTGTTGGAGAACGGACCGTTGAAGACCACCACGCCGCGCTCGCTCGCGGCCTGGAGGTCGATGTTGTTGGTGCCGGTGCAGTACGCGCCCACCGCCAGCAGCCGGGGCGCCTGGGCGAGCAGGTCACGGGACAGCAGGGTGCGTGAACGCAGACCCAGCACCTGCACGTCGGCGAGCAGGGTGGCGAGCTCGTGTGCATCGGGGGCGTGCTTCAGGCGCAGGACCTCGGCGCCGGGCACGGCGTGCAGGATCGGCGTGGCGCTGGCGTGCACGTCTTCCAGCAGCAGGATGTTCAGGCTCATGGGGATGGGTTTCTTCGTGGGGGCGGGGTCGCGGGCGGAGAGGGTCGAACGGGGTCGGAGGGGCCGTCAAAGACCCAGGGTCAGCAAGGCGCCTTCGGACATCATGGATTGGTCCCAGGGCGGATCGAAGACGATGTGCACATCGATCTCGCCCACCTGCGGCATCGCCAGCACCTTGTCGCAGACCTCGTCGGCGATGGCCTCGCCCATGCCGCAGCCCGGTGCGGTCAGCGTCATCTTGATGGTCACGTGGAACCGCTCGTCGTCCATCGGCAGCACCTCGCAGGCATAGACCAGACCCAGCTCGACGATGTCGACCGGGATTTCCGGGTCGTAGCAGGTCTTCAGCGTCTGCCACACCAGGCTGCTCACGCCTTCGGGCCCGGAGTCGGTCGGCGCCGCGGGGGCCAGGTCGACAGCGGGTACCGGCTTGCCGATCGCGTCGGCGTCGGCGCCGCGCAGCCGCATCAACTGCCCCTCGACCCACAGCGTGAACGAGCCGCCGAGCGCCTGCGTGATCTGTGCCGGGGTGCCCGCCGGCAGGTCGGCCGGCCGGCCGTCGGGGATGCATTCGACCCGCACCGCGCGCAGGGTCACCACCGGCTCGCGCTGCGGCCTCATGATGTCTCGTCCAGCGCGTGCATCAGCGCATGCCAGCCCAGCAGCGCGCACTTGATGCGGCCCGGATAACGGCGCACCCCGGCCAGGCTGATCAGCTTGCCCAGCTGTGCCGCTTCGGGCTCGAGCTCACCGGTGAGCACGGCGCGAAAGCGCTGATGCAGCTGCTGCGCCACCGCCCGTTCGCGGCCGTGCACGGCCTCGGTCATCATCGACGCCGAGGCGATGCAGATGGCACAGCCCTGACCACTGAAGCGGATGTCCTCGATCCGGCCCTGCGCCACGTTCAGCGTCACCTGCAGGTCGTCGCCACAGCTCGGGTTCTGGCCGCGCGCCCGGTGCGTGGGCGCCGGCAGCGTGCCGAAGTGGCGCGGCGCGCGCTTGTGGTCCATCACCACGTCCTGGTACAGGTCGAGCTCGGCGGCCGTGGTGGGGTTCATCGCAGCACCTTCAGGGCCCGCGCCACGCCCGCCAGCAGGCGCTCGACTTCGGCGTGCGTGTTGTAGAGCGCGAACGAGGCCCGCGTGGTGGGCCCCAGGCCCAGGTGCGCCAGCAGCGGCTGTGCGCAGTGGTGGCCGGTGCGCACGGCGATGCCTTGTTCGTCGAGCAGCGTGCCGATGTCGTGCGGGTGCACGCCGTCGGCGGCGAACGAGACGATGGCCGAGGCGCCGGTCTCGGCCGACAACAGCCTGACGCCGGGCAGCGCGGCCAGGCCGGCGGCGGCGTGCTCGCGCAGCGCGCCGACGTGGGCGTCGATCGCGCTGCGCCCTGTGCGGTCGATGAAGTCGGCTGCCGCCGCCAGGCCCACCGCGCCGGCGACGTTGGGGGTGCCGCCCTCCAGGCGCATCGGCAACCCGGCGAAGCTGGTTTCGGTGGCGCTGACCCAGGCCACCATGTCACCGCCGTAGCGCAGCGGTTCCAGCCGTTCCAGGGCGGCGCGGCGCCCGACCAGCGCCCCCGTGCCCATCGGCCCGTACATCTTGTGGCCCGACAGGGCCATGAAGTCGCAGGCCAGCGTCGACAGATCGGGGACCGCATGCCCAAGCGACTGCGCGGCATCGAGCACGGTGAGCGCACCCACATCGGCGGCCAGCGCCAACAGGGCCTCGAACGGTGGACGCTCGCCGGTGGCATTGGCGCAAGCGGTCACGGCGAACACCCGCGTGCGGGGTGTCAGCAGGCGCGACAGGTCCTCGACATGGAGCCGTCCCTGCCCATCGGGCAGCAGGATGCGCAGCCGCGCACCGCAGCGCCGCGCCGCCTGTTGCCAGGGCACCAGGTTGGCATGGTGTTCCAGTCCGCTGACGACGATCTCGTCGCCGGGCTGGATGACGGCAGGCTGGGACCCCGAGGTCGACAGGCCATGCGCCACCAGGTTGAGCGCGTCGGTGGTGCCCGAGGTGAGGATCAGTTCGTGCGCGGCACCCGCGCCGACAAAGCGCTTGAGGGTGCTGCGGGCCTGTTCGAAGGCATCGGTGGCGCGCTGGCTCAGCGTGTGCACGCCGCGGTGGATGTTGGCCCGGTCGTGCTGCTCGAAGTGGCGCACGGCGTCCTGCACCGACGCTGGCGACTGCGTGGTGGCGGCGTTGTCCAGGTAGGCCAGCGGCGCACCGTGGATGGTTTGAGCCAGCACGGGAAACTGGGCGCGCAGGCGCTCGAGGCCGGCGCCGGCCAGGCCGGCATGGGCGAGCGGGTGTCGATCATCCATGTTGAGCCTTCGTGCCCAGGGTCAGATGCGGTGCCCGATGTGGTGCCCGATGTGGTGCCAGATGCCGGGCCACTGCCGCGCGCAGCAGCGTGTCGATGTCCAGCGTCTCCAGCAGAGCGTCGTCGGCAAAACAGCGCTGCAGCAAGGCACCGGCCATGCCCTGCACGATCAGGCCGCGTGCCGTGCGCTCGTCGAGGCCGCGCTGGCGCGCATAGAACAGCGCCTCTTCGGACAAGGCCCCCCAGGTGGCGCTGTGGGTGGCCTGCACCTGATCGTGGTGGATTTCCAGGTGCGGCCGCAGCACCAGCTTCGGCTGGCCGCCGGTCGGAATGCCGGTCAGCCGTTGGCGCACCTCGGCCTGCGCGGCACCGGGCGCGATGCGCGTGTGCGCGTTCACGACCGCCCGCGCCGACCCGCTGGCCAGGACGAGGTCTTCGATGGCACCGGTGGTCCGTGCGGCCCCGTGCGCGAGGCGCACCTGGTGCTCCAGCATCGAGTCGGCCGCCAACAGCAAGCCGGCGCCGCGGGCCACGGCCCCTTCGGCAGGCAGCGCGATCACGTTTCGCTGCAGGTGGTAAGCGCTGCCCGAGGCGAGCAGCGCCTGCGCGTAGTGCGCACCCCGGCCGAGCCTGGCGTGCAGGTGGTGCGCCACGCGGTCGGCCGCAGCCGGCGTGGCGATGCGCAGATGCTGCAGCGTCGCGCCTTCGCCCAGCACGACGTGGGTCTGCAGGTTCTGCACGATCGCCTGTTGGCAGGCCACCGGCTCGCGGTCGTGGGTTTCGACCAGCACACAGTGCACGCCCGCGAGCACCTCGACCACCAGCATCGGCGCCTCCACGGCGCTGCGCGGCTGGTGGCGCAGTTGCAGCCAGACGGTCTCGGGCCGGCCGCGCTCGGCCCCCGGTGTGCCGCCGACGCGCAGCCGCAGACCTTGCCGGCACAGCGCACGGTGGGCCCAGCCGAAGGGCGCGGCGTCGCCCTCGGCGGCATCGCCCGCGTCGCCTGTGCCCGACGTTGCCGACAAGCCGGCCCACAGCTCGGCGCGTTGCAGCGCGTCGCCCGCATCGAGCCATCGGGCGTCGACCCGGCCTTGCGGGCTGTGGCCGATGGGGTGCAGTGTCCAGCCGGCACCCGCCAACGGGTGGGCCTCACAGCCCGGCGCCGCTGGCCCGCTCTCCTCGCCCAGCCATACGTCGGCAGCAGGCGGTGGCAGGTGCCGAAAGGCTTCGGCCTTGCAGGGGATCCAGCCCCGGGTGTGCAGCTGGTGGCGGGCGGCCAGGATGTCGGCGCGGGCGCTGTCCATGGTCTCAGGCGCTAAGCGCTTCTGCCGCACGCACGAAGCCGGTGCGGGCGATGTCGCTGGCCAGGGCGAGGCCGCCGGCCTCGGCGATGCAACCCTGGTCCAGCCGCAGCACCGCGTCGGGCGCCAGCGATTCGATCAGCTGCTGGTAATGCGAGACCACGAGGAACGCCGTGCCCTGCGCACGCAGCGCCTGCACCAGTTGCACGACGGCACGCACCCCGTCCACGTCCATGCCGGAGTCGACTTCGTCCAGCACTGCCAGGCGCGGCCGCAGCAGCGCGAGCTGCAGCAGCTCGTTGCGCTTGCGCTCGCCGCCCGAGAAGCCGTCGTTGACCGGCCGGCCCAGCATCGCCTCGGGCAGGCCCAGGCGCGTGGCCGCGGCCCGGGCGTCACCCAGAAAGTCGAAGGCATCGAGTGGTGCCTCCCCACGCGCTTCCCGCACCGTGTTCAGCGCCGTGCGGATGAACAGGTTGTTCTTGACACCGGGGATCTCGGGCGGTGCCTGGAAGGACACGAAGAGCCCGGCCCGCGCGCGGGCCTCGGGGCTCAGCGCCAGCAGGTCGTGGCCGGCAAAACGCGCCGAACCACCGACGACGTGGTAGCGCGGATGCCCGGCCAGGGTCAGGCCCAGGGTGCTCTTGCCGCTGCCGTTGGCGCCCATCAGCACCAGCAGCGCGCCGGCGGGCACGTCGAGCGAGACCGACTTCAGGATGCTGCGGTCACCGACGTCGACCCGCAGGTCTCGCAAATGCAGCAGGGGTTCGGAGGGTGTCATGGACAGGGGTCCCGGTTGGTGGTGGTGCGGCGGCTCACCCGACGGCGCCTTCGAGCGACACCGCCAGCAAGGCCTTGGCCTCGAGCGCGAACTCCATCGGCAGCTCGTCGAGCACCGCCTGGCAGAAGCCGCCGACGATCAGCGCCGTGGCGTCCTGCGGGGCGATGCCGCGCTGCTGGCAGTAGAAGAGGCGCTCTTCGGAAATCCGGGTGGTGGTCGCTTCGTGTTCGACGACGGCATCGTCCCGCGCCACGTCCACAGTGGGGTAGGTGTGCGCACCGCAGTCCGGCCCGATCAGCAACGAGTCGCATTGCGTGTGGTTGCGCGCGCCGGCCGCCGTGGGCGCCATGCGCACCAGCCCGCGGTAGCTGTTGTGGGCGTGGCCGGCGCTGATGCCCTTCGACACGATGCGGCTGGTGGTGTTGCGCCCGAGATGGATCATCTTGGTGCCGGTGTCGGCCTGCTGGCAGTGGTTCGTCACCGCGATGGAGTGGAACTCGCCGCGGGAGTCGTCGCCGCGCAGCACCACGCTCGGGTACTTCCAGGTGATGGCCGAGCCGGTCTCGATCTGCGTCCACGCGATGTGGGCGCGCGCGCCTTCGCACAGGCCGCG
>JAURXG010000153.1 GCA_030654555.1 Aquabacterium sp. | reverse complement strand
GGACGAGGCCATCGTGGCTGTGGCCGATGCCATCCGCCGCAGCCGCGCCGGCCTGAGCGACCCGAACCGGCCGCTGGGCTCGTTCCTGTTCCTCGGCCCCACCGGGGTGGGCAAGACCGAGTTGTGCAAGGCGCTGGCCGGCTTCCTGTTCGACAGCGAGGACCACATGATCCGCGTCGACATGAGCGAGTACATGGAAAAGCACAGCGTCAGCCGCCTGATCGGGGCGCCCCCGGGCTACGTGGGCTACGACGAGGGCGGTGCGCTGACCGAGGCGGTGCGCCGCCGGCCCTACAGCGTGCTGCTGCTCGACGAGGTGGAGAAGGCCCACCCCGATGTGTTCAACGTGCTGCTGCAGGTGCTCGACGACGGCCGCCTGACCGATGGCCAGGGGCGCACGGTCGACTTCAAGAACACCGTGATCGTGATGACCAGCAACCTGGGCTCGCACCTGATCATGCAGATGCAGGGGCAGGACCCCGAGCTGATCCGCGAGGCGGTGTGGGGCGAGGTGAAGTCGCACTTCCGGCCCGAGTTCCTGAACCGCATCGACGAGACGGTGGTGTTCCACGCGCTGGACGAGGCCAACATCAAGGCGATCGCGCGCATCCAGCTCAAGTTGCTGGAAGGCCGGCTCGAGAAGCTGGAGATGAAGCTGGAGGTGTCGGAAGAGGCGCTGTCCGAGCTGGCCAAGGTCGGTTTCGACCCGGTGTTCGGCGCGCGGCCCCTCAAGCGTGCGATCCAGCACCGCATCGAGAACCCGGTGTCCAAGCTGATCCTGCAGGGCCGCTTCGGGCCCAAGGACGTGATCCCGGTGGACGTGCGCGACGGCCAGTTCGAGTTCGGTCGCGTGGTGCACTGACGCTGGCAGGCGCCGTGCGACCCAGCGGGCGCCGCGGAACCGGCTCCGCCGGGCCGCTGACGCTGCGCCTCGAGGGGGCGCTCCGAAGGCGCTTCGAGGGTGGGCTGTCTATCGCCGCGCGGCCATGACGTGCCGTGCCTGCACGTAGCCGAAGGCGAAGTCGACCGATTCGTCGATGTTGCGCCGGATCGCCTGGCGTTCCTTCTCGGTGGTGAAGAAGGCCAGGTCGGCGCTGTGGCGGATGTACTGCGGCGGCATTCGGTTCAAGGCCACGCAGGCCACGTCGGCCAGCAGGCCGGCGTCGTCGGCCAGGCCGGGGTAGCGCGGCGCGGCCATGGCCACCGCTTCGAACACGGTTTTTTCGTGGGTGTTGTAGACCGATGAGAAGTCCATCGCTGACGCTCCTGGGGCAAGACGGCTGAATCGGCTTTATCGGCCGATCGGCCGCCCGGCTTGAGGGGCGTTGGCGCTACCGGTCCATCGGGCCGATCAGCCGATCACGCCAGCGCCCGCTCGGCGTCCATCAGCCTGAAGCGCAGCAGCGCCAGGTTGGCGTGCTGGCGGTCGAGCACCGCCACGAAGCCCAGCGC
>JAURXG010000115.1 GCA_030654555.1 Aquabacterium sp. | reverse complement strand
CCGCGTCGTCCCGGGGCCGGGCGGGCCGGACAGGCCCGAGGCGGTCTACGCTGCCGCGCTGTTCCATCATGCGCTGGCCGTTGGCCTGGCGGCCTGGGTGTCGGGCGCGGCCCGCAGCACAGGCCTGCGCCGCGTGGCGCTGGGTGGCGGCTGCTTCCTCAACGCCCGGCTCACCGCACTGCTGGTACCGCGGCTGGAGGCCCACGGCCTGCAGGTGCTGCAGGCACGGCAGGCGCCACCCAATGACGGCGGCATCGCGCTGGGCCAGGCCTGGGTGGCCCTGCAACAGCTGAACCGGGGTGGGTGACGCCCGACGCGCGCCGCGGCACCACCGTGCTGCCCGCCCCAGGCGCCGACGGGTCAGGCGGATGGTTGGTACGCACCCGGTGGCCGCGATGGACCGGCCGCCCGGCGGTCCTCCAACCCAGTCAAGGCGCGGCCAGCGCCAGACCCGCCGCCTGCAGCGCGGCGTACACGAGCCCGACGTTTGCCATGCGCGGCGTCCACGGCAGCAGAGACGGCGTGTCGTCGTATCGGCGCACGGCCTGCAGCACGGGCCAAGCCATCAGTGCGCTCAGGCAGGGCAGCAGCACCCAGGCGCTCCAGCCCAGGACCCACATGGCCAGAGGCGCGGCGTAGGCCAGCATCATCAGCCAGCCAAACTCGGCGCGGCTCCAGCCCAGGCCCCAGCGCACGGCACCGGTGCGCCAGCCCTTGCGGGCGTCCCAGTGGCGGTCACGGATGTCGTCGATCACCAGCACATTGACCACCAGCGCACCGGCCGGCAGACCCACCCACCAGGCCGATGCCGGCAACGCCACGCCGCGCTGCCACCAAGGGCCGGCAGGCGCCAGCGACACGGCCTGCAGGTAATACGTGGCCACCACCGCGACCACGCCGAACATCCCCAGGAACACCGGGTCGGCCAGTCCCCGGTTGGCGTAAGGCCAGGGGCCGCCGTGGTAGCCCAGGCTGGACGCCAGCCCGATCAGCCCGATCAACAGCACCACCGGCCCGCCGATGTGCAGCAGCACCAGGCCGATGGCCAGGGCCAGCAGCAGGCACAGCACGATGGCCTGGCGCAGCGTCGACAAGGCCAGCGTGCGGTTGGCCACGGCGGCCAGCAACTCGGGATGTTCAGGCAGATTCGGGTAGCGCTGGATCAGCGTGTGGTTGTCGGTGAACACACCCGCCACATGCACCAGCCAGCTGGCCAGCAGGAACAGCAACACCGGCCCCGGTGCGAACACGCCTTCATGCGCCGCCAGACCTGCCCCCACCAACACCGGCACCGCGGCCGTGGGCAGCGTGTGGCCGGGGTACAGCAGCAATCGGGTCCACAGCGCGCGGCGCGACAGGGGCGGGACGGTTTCGACCATGCCGCAGTGTGATGGGACATCGGCGCTCGGCTCTGACCCATGTCAAGCCAGCAACCGCTGACGCGCCGGGCCACCGGACTCCGGGCCACCGGGCTCTGGGCTCCGGGGCCATGGGATGGCACCGATCGGTGCGTGAATCCGCCCGCTGCCAGCATCATTGACCGAGGTCAAGATTTCAGCCCGCTGCGCCGGGAGAATGTCGGTGTTCAAGCCGAGGCGTCGCACCTGTCAACCGAAGCGTCGCGCCACGGGTTATATGAGCAGCCACTGGCCACGCCAGAGTCACACGGAGTGTCCCCATGAGAGTTTCCCTTTCCCTCGCAGCCGCCACCATCGCTCTGGCCCTGGGCAGCAATGCGTTTGCCGGTCCGGGCGAGGACCTCGCCGCGGCGCAGAAGTGCAGCAAGTGCCACACCGCCACGACCACCAAGAAGGGCCCGTCGTGGGCCTCGGTGGCGGACAAGTACAAAGGCAAGGCCGATGCGTCGGACAAGCTCTTCACCTACCTGAAGACGGGCGGCAAGATGTCCGACGGTGACGACCACAAGAAGGTCGAAGCGGCCGACGCCGACATCAAGGCCCTGGTGGCCGTCGTGCTCGCGTCCAAGTAGACCCAGCGGCAGGGCCTCGGCCCTCTGACGAACGCCCCGCGCCTGTCAAGGGCCGCGGGGCGTTTGCACGTCAGGCCCCTGCATGGCGAGGCGCCGGTCGGTCACGACCTGATTCTTGACCCAGCGCAAGCGCGGCGGTGGTCCGCGTCGATAAGGTCACGCCACAGCAGCCAACAACGAGGGGTAACAAATGGCAGATTCCGGCAGGCCTGGCGTGATTCGCAGGTTCTTCACGTGGTTGTTCTCGCCCTCGGCGCGATGGTCGGTGTTTGCGCTGCTGCTGGTCGGGCTGATCATCGGCTTCGTCGCCACCGCCGGCACCCAGGTGGCGATGGCGGTGACCGGCAGCAACGAGTTCTGCGGCACGGCCTGCCACTCGCACACGCAGTTCGTCTACCCCGAGTACAAGGCGTCGGTGCACGGCAAGAACCGCACGGGCGTGCAAGCCGGCTGCAGCGACTGCCATGTGCCCCACACCTACCCCGCCAAGCTGATCTACAAGGCGCAGGCCGGCATCCGCGATGCCATCGCCGAGGCGCGCGGCACCATCTCCACACAGGAGAAGTTCGAAGCCAAGCGCTGGGAGTTGGCCAACCACGTGTGGGACGAGATGAAGGCCAACAACTCGGCCAACTGCCGCACCTGCCACACGCCCGAGGCCATGGACGCCGCCAAGCAGAACGAAGACGCGGTCAAGCAGCACAAGAAGTTCGCGGCGGGCAAGGCCACCTGCATCGAGTGCCACACCGGCGTGGCGCACAAGGAGCCCGAAGAGCCCAAGGCTCCGGTGAAGACGTCTTCGCTGCAGTGAGCCCACGCCGCCCAGCCGGGGCGGTGTCGTCTTGAGGGGCATGCCACGGGTCGCTTCGGCGACCCGTTTGTCTTGGCCCCGGCGTGGGTCAACCGGCCGGGGCGGCGGGCCTGCTCACTTCCACTGGTAGGTGTAGCTCACCGCCAGCGCCGTCACATGCTGGCTGGGCTGCTGCCACAGTGTGGCGCCGTCCGAATAGGCGAAAGGCACGCCGTTGTAGCCCCAGGCCCAGTCGTTGAGCCGCGCGCGATGGTGCACCAGGTCGATGCGGGCCGAAGACCGCTTGTCGATGTCGGCCTTGACGAACAGCTTCAGGACGGACTGCCGGAACACGATGTCGGGCAGGCCGCCCGTGGCCGCGAGCAGCGCCACGCTGTCGGGCGGCGCAAAACCATCCAGCGCCTGGGCGTAGACGTTCTTGTCATCGCTCCAGTTCAGTTCGGCACCGACCTGCACCTTGTCGGTGGGCTTGCCGGACAGGCCCAGGCCGAAGTGCGTGTTGGCATTGCGGAACGACAGGATGTAGCCCTCGGCCCGCGACTGGTGCAGTTGCTGGTCACCGTAGCTGAAGAAGCCGTTGACGCCCCACTTGTCGGACAGCGCATAGCTGCCGTCGACACTGACGTGGCGGGTGCCGGAGTGGCGCAGCCCCTGCTGACTGCTGACGCGGTAGCGGTCCTGGCCGTCCTCGGCGCTGAACTGGACCGACATCGCCTCGCTGGGCTGCCATTCGGCCCGCAGCTTGATCTTGTCGCGCTGGCGATCGGCCAGCGTGGGCATGAAGATCGCCGTGTTGCCGAAGCCGTTGGCCGGGTCGAGCGGATCGGGTACCTCGGTGACGCCGAGCGTGCTGCCGGGCCGCAGCCAGTTGCTGCCCCGGCGCTGGCTGGTTTCCAGGCTGATCGACGCACTGAATTTCTCGGACATCAGGCGCCGCAACTCGGCACGCAGACCCGACTCGTCGGTCTTCTGGCGCAGCGCGCTCACGCCGCCCACGGCCGCGCTCGAGGTGAAAGCGCCGCGGTCGATGGCTTCGTAGTTGGCGCCCAGCACGCCCTTCAGGGCACTGCTGAACTGGTAGGCCGCGCTCAGCTTGGCGCGGGTGCGCTGGCTGGGCAGCGCCCGGTTGGTGTAGGCCAGCGTGCCGGCCACGTTGTAGACCGCCAGCGGCGTGGCATCGTCCTTGTCCTCGTGGCGCAGATCGGCCACCAGCGTCAGCTTGGGCAGCGGCCGTGACGACACGCCCACTTCGGCGAGCGTGGTGTTGACCCGCCCTCCGAGGTTGGCCACACCGGCGGGCGCGTCCAGGAAACCGGCGGCGCGGAAGTCCTGGTGCTGCTCGGCGCGACCGAACGCGAGCTTGAATCGCAGCTGCGTGTGGCTCGCCACCGTGTAGTTGCCGGTGAGGTCGAACTGGTGTGCCTGGTTGTCAGGGGCCAGCGCGATCGGCAGGTTCAGCAGCGCCTGCAGCCCCGTGTTCAGCGGCAGCAGTTCGCCCAGGCCGTTGTTCAGGCTGCCGGGCACGCTGGGCGACATCGCACCGTGGGCGTTGTTGTAGAAGGAGCCGTAGTAGCCGCCACTCAGGCGCAGCGACTCGCCGGCATAGCTCACCCGGGCCTCGATCTGGCTGTGGCGGGCGTTCACCGGCTCGGGCAAGGCCAGCAGCGCCCAGCCGGTGTTGGCGCTGGTGGCGCCGCGGCAGCCCGGGGTGACCGGCAACGGGCAGTTCATGCCCACGCCGAAGAGGCGTTCGCCGGTCTTCTCCTCGCTCTTGAGGCTGATGTCGAGGTCCAGACGCGGCGACAAGGCCGTCCACAACCCCACACCCACGCTGGTGCGCTTGAGCTTGAGGTCCCGGTCTGCGCCGTCGCCGATCGCGACCGGCAGCACCTCGGGCGTGGTGGTGCCAGCACCCAGCAAGCCGGTGCGCAAGGTGTAGGGGTCGTGGCGCTGGCTCTGGCCGACGTCGGCGCTGAGGCGCCAGCGCCCCTGCTGCTGCCAGCGCACGCCCAGCTCGCGCGTGCTGGTGAGCAGGCTGGTGCCCAGCACGTCGATCTGCTCGGTACCGGCGGCATCGCTGCGCCGGTGGTAGCGCAGGTCGAGCACGCCCAGCACCTTGTCGTCGTGGCGCAAGCCGTTGTACTGGCCGAACCAGGCGCGATCAGCCGCGTCGCCCTTTATCAGGCCCGCGCCCACCGTCACGCTGGCATCGATCACCTCGCCCTGGGCCAGCGCTGGCCCGAACGCGGCCAGCAGGGCCAATGCCAGGGCACTCTGGCGAAGTTGAAGGTGCCGCGCGTCGTGGTGCATGGTGCTTCCCCGGAAGTTGCGATGCATGGCCTCAGCGCCCCAACAAGAGCGGTGTCCCGCTGCCCGTCGACGGGTTGTTCGAGCCGTGCACCTGGGTGTGGCAGTTCATGCAACTGCGCCCCTGCCACAGGTTCACGACGTTCTTGCCGCTGGTGACGGCGGTGACCGCCGGCCCACTCTGCCCCGGCACCTTGGGCGCGTACACCCCCGGCTGCCCTCCCACGGCCCCCACGCCGCCGGCCACGTGCGGCGTGTGGCACTGCTGGCACAGCATGGGCGGACGGGCCTTGAGCATCGCCGGCACCGTGCTGCCATGCGGGCTGTGGCAGTTGCTGCAGTCGTCGGCCACCGGCTCGTGGGCATGCACGAACGGCCCGCGCTTCTCGGCGTGGCAGGTGTAGCAGGTGGCATTGGTGCTGTGGCGCCGGGCCAGCTTGGCGCCCGCCGAGCCATGCGCATTGTGACAATCCGAGCAGGTCATCTTGCCTTCGGGCACCGGGTGGCGCGACGGCCGGCTGTGCTGCGCGCGCTGCTCCTTGTGGCAGGCGTAGCAGGTCTCGGCCTGGGTGGCCTTGGCCAGTGTCTTGTCGTGGTTGCTGTGCACCTTGTGGCAGGTGCTGCAGGCCACGTCGGCATTGTGGTGCTGGCTGCCCGCCCACAGCGCACGCTTGGGATCCTTGTCGTGGCAGCCCTGGCACACGGCGCTGCTGTCGCGTGCCGGCAGCGCATCGTCGCCGGTGAACGCGCGGTCGGGCTTGCCCTGTTTCTGACCGGGCAACTTCTTCGCATGGGAGGTGCTGGGGCCGTGGCAGGACACGCAGTCGGGCGTGCGCTTGTCCGCGGCGGTGGCATGGGCCGAGCGGCTCATGTCGGGCAGGTCGTCGTGGCATTCCACGCACACCGCCGATCGCTCGGCACCGGCGGCCGCCCAGGCCGGCGACAGCCCTGCCAGCGGTGCACACAGGCCCAACGCAAAGGCAGCCAACAGACGTTTGATTCGCATTCGAATCCCCCTCTCGGGCCAGTATCTCGGGCCCGTGGTCAGTACGGATCTCGGCACCCGGCACCGTGGTGGCGGCGGTCCACCAAACAAAATGGGAGGGCCTGCAAAAGCCCTCCCACGCTGGCGACAGCGATACAGACTACTTCTGGCCGTGGACCGAGTCCACACCCTTGAAGCCGCCCGGTGCGTGGCAGTCGTCGCAGGTTTCCTGCGGCCGGGCATTCTGCGCCAGGTTCGAGAACGACGAGCCGCCGAAGGTGGTGACGTGGCCGATCGCGGCACTCGAGTCATGGCAGGCCGTGCAGCTGGCCGCCTTGGGCGAGATCACCTTCCACAGGTTCGGGTCGGTCACGCCCGAGTTCTTGAACACCACCGCACCCAACGTGCTCTTGTCGCTCTTGTAGGAGTTGTTCACGTGGCAGGCATTGCAGTTCAGGCCGACTTGCGGATATGCGACCTCGGCAGCGTAGTTTTCGATCGGCGCCACCGTCGCGCCGGTGTAGCCCTTGCCCCGCGCCGCCGCGTCGATCATCTGGTTGACGGTCTCGAAGGTCTCACCCAGCGCGATGACGGTGCCCGCCGGGATCACCGTGGTCGACACGGTGTTGATCGTCACCTTCTGATCAGCGACGAACGTGCCGGTGGTGAGCAACTTGCCGGACTTGTCGAAGCTGCCCAGCATCGGATTGCCGTGGGTGTACGGCGTGGTCCGCTTCGAGTTGCCGTGGATGCCGTGGATCATGCGCTTGAACTGGTACGACTCGTTCACCGCCACGCCGCCGTTGGTCAGGCCATTGGTCATGATGGTCGACGACATCCGGTTCGCATCATGGCAGATCACGCAGGACTCCACCGTGTTGCGCGCCCCGCTGTGGAAGGCCGCCGCCAGCGTGTTGGAGCCCGAGGTCGTGCCCAGCGCGCCGTGGCACACGTTGCACTTGTCGTTGGACACCACGTCGCGACGCGCCTGCAACGTGCCGGTCAGCGCCACGTCCTTGTAGCTGTGCTTGACCACCGTGTTGATCAACACCTGCGGCACCACTTCGGGCCGCGGGTCGGTGGCCCACTTGGCTTGCAGCTGGGGCTCCTTGATCTGCCCGATGCTGACCACCCGCGCGGTACCACTGGCCACCGCGGTCGCGGTGTCGGCGGGCAACGGGATGTCGACCGAGTACTTGTTGCCACCGAGGTTGGTGCCCTTGTAGGCGTAGGCGTTGGCGCCGCTGCCGCCGTTGTTGTAGGCCGAGAACTCGGTCACCCCGCTCAACTGACCGACCATGTTCTGGTAGGCCAGGTAGAAGCGCAGGTTGCCGAACTTGGTGCTCGTGCCGCAGGTCGGCACCGTGGTGCTGGCGCAGTCGGCGGTGACCAGGTTGTAGGCCGCATTGCCATTGGTCGGATCGACGAGGCTGTACGTGACCACCACCTTGCGGTTGGCAGCGTCGTAGGTCGCGCTGTCGATGTTCATCTTGTACTTGGCCGCGTTCTCCTCGTTCTGGTTCCAGTGCACGCGGTCAGGTGCGATGTTGGTGCCCGACTTGTGGCAGTCCACGCACTGCTGGTTGGTCATGCCCTTGGCCGTGGCCCCGGCGCCGTTGAGCAGCACCGCGTAGTTGACGTGCTTGGTATCCCAGTCCGACCCGGTGTTGTTGGCGTGGCAGGTCAGGCAGGCTTCCTTGGAAACCTTGGTCTTCCAGTTGTCGCCCTGCGGCGTCTTGGGATTGCTCGCGCTGTGGCAGACCGTGCAGTTGCGCAGGTCCTGCGGGAAGCCGACCTCGGCATAGTCGTGCTTGCTGTTGCCGAAGCCCCAGATCGCGTAGTCCTCGCCACCCGCCGCCAACTTGCTCTTGAGCAAACGACCGGCGTGGATCTTGTGCGCCATCGTCGACAAGGTCAGCACATTGCCGCTGTTGGCGTCGATCGTGCCCGGGTTGTGGCACATCACGCAGTACTGCGTGTCCACGCGGCCACCGCCGTGCAGGGCCAGCTTCTCGTGGCAACCATTGCAGGACGACACATCGGTCATCTTGCGGGTCTTGGTCGCATCGGTCACCGCCACCGACTTGCCGTCGGCGTCGAAGGTGAAGTCGAAGTACGGATTGACCAGCACCGTCTCACCCGCCGCGTTCTTGTAGCTCAGCTGGATCGCGATGCGGTGGGTGCGGTTGGGCTCGAACACCACCCCGTTGGTCTTGGTCGGATCCTTGATGTCCGTCGAGAAGGTGTAGGTGTAGTAGCCGTCCTCGTTGTAGACCAGTTGCGAGGCCGCAGCCGTGTCGGTCGTGGCCTGCTTGGCGCTGGCCAGCACCGGGGTGCCGCCGGGGCCGGCGCCCGCGGCGGCGGTTTCGGTGCGGTAGATGTAGCTCACCCACTGGTCGGGATCGCCGTTGGTGCCGGGCACCAGCTTGGCGATGGCGAAGCGGGTGTTGGCCGTCGTCAGGCCGCTCTTGATCGCGCCATCGGAGAACACCGCGAAGTTGACCTTCGGCGGGCTGGCCACCGTCACCGCCGGCACGCCGGCAGCCTGCACCACGGTGAACGACGCTTCGGAATTGGTGGCCGCATCGTTGGCCGCCACAGCCGCAGCAGCGGCAATCTTCTCTTTGACGGTGGCGGTCGCCGCGGGCGGAGGGGGTGTCGGCGTCACCGGCGCCGGATCGCTGCCACCGCCGCAGGCGACCAACAGGGACAGCAGCAGCCCGGAGGCCAAATGTCGCACGCAAGACAAGTTGATCATCTTCTTCTCCACCTCGTTCAACCACCACCGGCCGAATCGGCTTGTCAGACTGGCGCGCACCGTCGGTGGCACTCTTTGCATCTGACGCAGCGACTCTCTCGCGCCACGCTCGCTGAAAAGTTGCGTTAGATCAACTCTGCCTTGCGTGTCGGGGAACTCCTGGGTTAGCCGCCGCAATTTGATGTGGGACAAGTTCGCAACAGGCGATGCGCGTAGGCTGCGCCACACACAGGCCGCTCTACCGAACAGACCCTAAGAAAGACCATGAACGTGGCCAAGCCGCCGGTCCAGACCCAGATTGCCTGCATCCCCGGCAATGCCGACACAGTTGCCCGGCCGATGCCGGTCCTGCGGGGGACGACAGCATGAACCCCTATGTCGTGTTCCTGCTGTACCTCACGGCCATCCTCGGGTTCGTCGCCCTCACCCTCCTGCTGAACCGGCTGCTCGGTCCCAAACCGGTCAACTCCGCCATCAAGCTCGAGCCCTTCGAGTGCGGTGTGACGCCGGTGAGCACCGTCAACGTGAAGGCGGTGCCGATCAAGTACTACGCGGTCGCCATCATCTTTCTGCTGTTCGACCTGGAAACGGTGTTTCTCTTCATCTGGGCCCTGGGGGCCCAGCCGCTGACCGGCTTCATGCTGGTCACCTTCTTCCTTTTCATGGCGCTGCTGGTGCTGATCGTGCTGTACGTCTACAAGGCGCGGCTGATCGAATCGGTGACGGCGTAGACCCTCATGTACGCACGCAGCATCCCCATCGTGCCCGCCGGGCGCCCCGAAGCCGGCGGCAAGGACGCCGCCTTCGAGTACCTGACCACGCGCAAGGACGAACTGATCGGCTGGGCACGAAAGTTCTCGCTGTTTCCGTACCCGTTCGTCACGGCCTGCTGCGCGATGGAGTTCATGGCGGTCAGCGCCTCGCCCTACGACACCGACCGCTTCGGCGCCGCGCTGCCACGCTTCTCGCCACGCCAGGCCGATCTGCTGATGGTGGTGGGCACGGTCACGCACAAGCAGGCGCCGATCCTGCTGAAGGTCTACGAGCAGATGTGCGAGCCCAAGTGGGTGATGGCCTTCGGCGTGTGCGCCACCAGCGGCGGCTTCTACCAGAACTACGCCGCGCTGCCGGGCATCGACCGGGTCATCCCGGTGGACATCTACATCCCTGGCTGCCCGCCGCGCCCCGAGATGGTGATCGACGGGATCATGCAGTTGCAGGACAAGATCGCCCATGCCAGCCATCCGATCGTGAACAAGGACTTCTGAGCATGTCCGTCGCGATCTTCGACACGCTGCAGCAGAGCCTGGTGCCCGCGGGCAGTGCCGCCCAGGTGGCGCATGGCGTGCTGGTGCTGCAGCTGCAGCCGGCCGAGTTGCTGCCCACGGTGCAGCGGCTCAAGTCCGAGTTCGGCTTCGACATCTTCCTGGACGTGACCGCCATCGACTGGATGGGCCAGACCCCGCGCTTCGAGGTGGTGCACCACTTCTACTCGACCACGCACAAGCAGCGCGTGCGCCTCAAGACCCGCGTGCCCGAGGCCGAGCCGGTGGTCGCCAGCCTCACGCCCTTGTACGGATCGGCCGCCTTCATGGAGCGTGAGTGCCACGACATGTACGGCATCCGCTTCGCCGGCAACCTCGATCTGCGCCCGATCCTGCTGTACGAAGGCTTTGTCGGCCACCCGCTGCGCAAGGACTATCCCAAGCAGCAGGAGCAGCCGCTCGTGCCCTACCGCAACTGAGCCGAGACCCGCGTGAACGCCCCCGTCCGCCCAACGCCGCTGTTCGACCCGTCCGGCCCGATCGCCAACCCGGTGCGCTCGATCTTCGAGACCTCGCTGCGCGACGACTCGGTCATCGTCAACATCGGCCCCAGCCACCCGGCCACCCACGGCACGGTGCAGATCATCGCCGAGCTCGATGGCGAGCGCGTGCTGCGCACCGACGTGCATTGCGGCTACCTGCACCGCGGCTTCGAGAAGGAATGCGAAGACCACACCTGGCACAACCTGATCCCCTACGTGGACCGGTTGAACTACGTGTCGGCGCTGATCAACGACTTCGCCTACTGCGGCACGGTGGAAACGCTGATGGGCGTGCAGATCACGCCGCGCTGCAAGTACCTGCGCACGCTGCTGTCGGAATACTCGCGCCTGGTCGACCACCTCACCTGCCTGGCCGCCGGGCTGATGGAGATGGGCGCGATGACCGCCTTCCTGTACCTGGTGATGATCCGCGACTACATGTACGAGCACCTGGCCGCGCTGACCGGCGCCCGGGTGACCTACACCTACGGCCGCATCGGCGGCCTGGCGCGTGATCTGCCCGAGGGCTGGCTGCAGCGCATGGAAGAGATCCTCGTGCAGTACGAGGAGTTCATCGCCCGCGTGCACGGGCTGGTCGACCGCAACCGCATCTTCATCGACCGCCTGCGCGGCGTGGGCACCCTCAGCGCCGCCGATGCGCTGAGCTATGGCTACACCGGCGTCATCCTGCGCAGCACCGGCCTGCCACGCGACCTGCGCAAGGACATGCCCTACCTGGCCTATGCCGAACTCGACTTCGACGTGCCGGTGGGCATCCAGGGCGACAACTACGACCGCTACTTCGTGCGCATGCGCGAGATGGACGAGTCGGTGTACATGATGCGGCAGCTGGCCGAGGTGCTGCAGTCACCGGCCGCAGCCGGCCCGATCAACGTCGACGACCGGCGCTGCAGCTTCCCCGACAAGCAGCTGGTCTACACCGAGATCGAGTCGCTGATCAACCACTTCAAGCTGGTGATGGACGGCCCCGCGGTGCCGGCCGGCGAGGCCTACGGCGCCCACGAGGCGCCCAACGGCGAGCTGGGCTTCTACATCGTCAGCACCGGCAGCGGCACACCGTACAAGGTGCACGTGCGGGCGCCCAGCTTCGTGCACATGGGCGGCGCCCATCTGATGATGAACGGCGGGCAGCTCGCCGACATCGTGCCCACCTTCGGCTCGATCAACATGATCGGCGGCGAATGCGACCGATAGGCGATCGATGAAGCACCTGATCCCCGAATTCGACCAGATGCGCCGGCGCTTCCCGGCCGAGGCCACCTCATCGATGGTGCTGCCCTGCCTGCGCCGCATCCAGGACGACCGCGGCTTCGTGGCCGACAGCGACATCGCCGAGCTCACCGCCTACCTGGGCGTGCCGCGCATCCAGATCGAGGAGGTGCTGGCGCATTACACGCAGTTCCGCCGCGCGCCCATCGGCCGCTCACATCTGCAGGTATGTCGCAACCTGAGCTGCTCGATGCGCGGGGCCGAAGGCGTGATCGAGCACCTGTGCCACAAGCTGCAGCTGCAGCCGGGGCAGACCACCGCCGACGGCCGCTTCACCCTCAGCACGGTCGAATGCCTGGGCTCCTGCGGCACCGCGCCGGTGGTGATGGTCAACGAGGCCTATCACGAAAACATGAGCCCGGCCAAGCTGGATGCACTGATCGAGGAACTCGGCAAATGACCGGCCGCAAGCTCATAATGACCTTTCCGGTCACCGACTCCTCGCACGGGCTGGCCGACTACCAGGCCCGCGGCGGCTACGCCACGCTGGCCAAGGTGCTGCGCGAGATGCGCCCCGAGCAGGTGACCAAGGAAGTGGCCGCCTCGGGCATCCTGGGCCACGGCGGCGCGGCCTTCCCGGCCGGCCGCAAGTGGGGCGTGATCACGCTCAACGACGAGCAGCCGCACTACCTGTGCGCCAACGCCGACGAGGGTGAGCCCGGCACCTTCAAGGACCGCTGGATCCTCGAGCACGCGCCGCACCTGCTGATCGAATCGATGATGATCGCCGCCTACGCGCTGCAGGTGCGCCACGCCTTCGTCTACATCCGCGGCGAGTTCGACCTGCCCTACCGGCGCCTGGCAGCGGCGGTCGAAGAAGCCTATGCCGCCGGCCTGCTGGGCGAGCGCATCCAGGGCAGCGCCTTCGGTTGCGACCTGGTGGTCTACCGCGGCGCCGGCTCGTACGTCTGCGGCGAGGCCTCTGCGCTGATCACCTCGATCGAGGGCAAGAAGGGCTACCCGCGCAACCGGCCACCGCGCCTCACCGTGCGGGGCCTGTACCAGCGGCCCACCGTGATCAACAACGTCGAGACGCTGTCCAACGTCACCGGCATCGTTGCCCATGGCGCCGCGGCCTTCCGCGAGGTGGGCACACCCAAGAGCCCCGGCACCCAGCTGGTGTCGATCTCGGGCCATGTGCAGCGCCCGGGGGTCTACGAAGTCGAATACGGCTATCCGCTGGCCAAGTTCATCCACGAGGATTGCGGCGGCGGCCTGAACGGCGTGCCGATCAAGTGCATCGTGCCGGGTGGCATCTCGACCAAAGTGCTCACCGCCGCCGAGATCGCCACGGTCACCTACGACCACGCCTCGCTGTCGGCGGCCGGCTCGGGCGTCGGCTCGGGCGGCATGGTGGTGATCGGCGAGGGCACCTGCATGGTGCGGCTGCTGCAGGTGCTGCTGCGCTTCTACCACCACGAGAGCTGCGGCCAGTGCACGCCCTGCCGCGAAGGCATGGGCTGGATGCACCGCATCATCGACCGCATCGTGGCCGGTGAAGGCCGGCTGGAAGACATCGACCAGCTGATCCGCATCAGCCGCGCCAACGACGGCACCACCATCTGCGGCATGGGCGACGCGGCGGGCTACGCCACGCTGGGCATCCTGGCCAAGTACCGCGACGAGTTCGAATACTTCATCGAGCACAAGCGC
>JAURXG010000086.1 GCA_030654555.1 Aquabacterium sp. | reverse complement strand
CCAGCCCTTGTTCTCTTCGCCGATCAGGTTCTCGGCGGGCACCTCGACGTTGTCGAAGAACACCTCGTTGACCTCGTGCTCGCCGTCCATCGTGATGATCGGCCGCACGGTGATGCCGGGGCTCTTCATGTCGATCAGCAGGAAGCTGATGCCGGTCTGCGGCTTGCCCTCGGTGCTGGTGCGCACCAGGCAGAAGATCCAGTCGCCGTACTGGCCCATCGTGGTCCAGGTCTTCTGGCCGTTGACGATGAATTGGCTGCCTTGCCGCTCGGCACGGGTCTTCAGGCTGGCCAGGTCGGAGCCCGACCCCGGCTCGCTGTAACCCTGGCTCCACCAGACCTCGCCCGACGCGATGCCGGGCAGGAAACGCTGGTGCTGCTCGGGCGTGCCGAAGGCCATGATCACCGGCGCCACCATCACCGGGCCGAACGGCATGATGCGCGGCGCGCCGGCCAGGGCGCATTCTTCTTCGAACAGATGTTTTTGCACCGCGGTCCAGCCCGGGCCGCCGAACTGCGTGGGCCAGCCGTAGCCCAGCCAGCCCTTGGCGCCCAGGATCTTGGCCCAGCGTTGCATGTCGTCGCGGCTCAGGCGCAGCGAGTTGAAGACCTTGTGGCTCAAGTCCTTGGGCAGGCTCTCGGCGACCCATTGCCGAACTTCGGCACGAAAGGCCAGTTCTTCGGGGGTGAAATTCAAATCCATGGTGAAGGTGTCTCCGTGGGGCGCGAGGATGCGCGCAACCCTCGATTTTTAGCACGACCGTTCGATAGGGGTTTGTCCCAGCTGCGACAAGGCCATGGCCGGGCGCGCTTGGGATAATGCTCGCCGATGACTGTTCCCCTTGCCGGCCCTCGCGATGGCGTTGCCACCACCGCCGCGCCGGGCGCGGGCTACCACGCCACCGTGTGGGCGCTGGCCGTCGGCCAGGTGCTGAGCTGGGCGGTGCTGTACTACGCCTTCTCCAGCCTGGTGCTGCCGATGGACACCGCGCTGGGCTGGGGCCAGCCCGCGCTGATGGGTGCCTTCACGCTGGGCCTGGCGGTGTGGGGTGCGGCCACCTACGCGGTGGGTGCGGCGATCGACGCCGGCCGCGGCCGTGCGGTGATGACCGGCGGCTCCC
>JAURXG010000078.1 GCA_030654555.1 Aquabacterium sp. | reverse complement strand
TCGGAATCGGCGGCGATGCAGTTCATCGCGCCGTATTCGGGCTGCACCATGGGCGAGTACTTCCGTGATCGCGGCGAAGACGCGCTGATCATCTACGACGACCTGTCCAAGCAGGCCGTGGCGTACCGCCAGATCTCACTGCTGCTGCGCCGCCCGCCGGGCCGCGAAGCGTACCCGGGCGACGTGTTCTATCTCCATTCCCGCCTGCTCGAGCGCGCCGCCCGCGTGAACGAGGAGTACGTCGAGAAGTTCACCAACGGCGCCGTCAAGGGCAAGACCGGTTCGCTCACCGCGCTGCCGATCATCGAAACCCAGGCCGGTGACGTCTCGGCCTTCGTGCCGACCAACGTGATCTCGATCACCGACGGCCAGATCTTCCTGGAAACCGACCTGTTCAACGCCGGCATCCGCCCGGCCGTGAACGCCGGCATCTCGGTGTCGCGCGTCGGTGGCGCCGCCCAGACCACGATCATGAAGAAGCTGTCGGGCGGCATCCGCATCTCGCTGGCCCAGTACCGTGAACTGGCGGCTTTCGCCCAGTTCGCGTCCGACCTCGACGAGCAGACCCGCAAGCAGCTCGAGCGCGGCCAGCGCGTCACCGAGCTGATGAAGCAGAAGCAGTACGCGCCGATGTCGATCGCGCAGATGGCGCTGTCCATCTACGCCGTCAACGAGGGTTACCTCGACGACGTGCCGCTCGCCAAGCTCCTGGCCTTCGAAGCCGGCCTGCACGCGCACCTGACCAACACCCAGGGTGAGCTGGAAAAGAAGATCGTCGAGACCGGCGCCTGGGACAAGGACATCGAAGCCTCGTTCAAGCAGGTCATCTCCGAGTTCAAGGGCACGGGCACCTGGTAATCCATGTGGGAGGGGCTTTAGCCCCGACGGACAGCAATCGGGGCTGAAGCCCCTCCCACAGTAGAAAGGGAAGAGACATGGCAGGCGGCAGGGAAATCAAGACCAAGATCAAGAGCGTGCAGAACACCCGCAAGGTGACGCGCGCGCTCGAGATGGTCTCGGCGTCGAAGATCCGCAAGGCGCAGGAGCGCATGAAGCAGTCGCGCCCCTATGCGCGCCTCATGCGCCAGGTGATCGGCCACATCGCGAAGGCGAACTCGGAATACGTGCATCCGTTCCTGGTCGAGCGCGCGGAAGTGAAGCGCATCGGCTACGTGATCGTGTCCACCGACCGCGGCCTGTGCGGCGGCCTGAACTCCGTGCTGTTCCGCCGCATCCTGGCGGACATGCGCGAGTGGCAGGCCAAGGGCGTCGAGGTGGACGTGGTGTGCGTGGGCCAGAAGGCCACGCAGTTCTTCCGCCGCCTGAAGGTGAACCTGCTGGGTTCGGTCACGCACCTGGGCGAGAAGCCGGAGCTCGAGAAGCTGGTCGGCGTCATCAAGGTGATGCTGGACGGCTACAGCGAAGGCAAGCTCGACCGCGTCTTCCTGAGCTACAACGACTTCATCAACACCATGGCGCAGAAGCCGCGCCTGGACCAGCTGCTGCCGCTGCCCGCGTCCGAGACGCTGGAAAGCAAGCACGACTGGGACTACCTGTACGAGCCCGATGCCCAGGCCGTGCTCGACCACGTGCTCACGCGCTACGTCGAGTCGCTGGTGTACCAGGCCACCCTGGAAAACCTGGCTTCCGAGCACGCCGCGCGCATGGTCGCCATGAAGTCCGCCTCCGACAACGCCACCAAGCTGATCGGCTCGCTGCAGCTGATCTACAACAAGGCGCGCCAGGCGGCGATCACCCAGGAAATCTCCGAAATCGTCGGCGGCGCCGCGGCAGTTTGACGCCACGCGCCACCACCAAAGCATCAGAACCGAGGAAACAACCATGAGTCAGGGCAAGATCGTTCAGATCATCGGCGCGGTCGTCGACGTCGAATTCGCGCGCGAGTCCGTGCCGCGGGTATACGACGCGCTGAAGATCGAGAACACCGCGATCACGCTGGAAGTGCAGCAGCAGCTCGGCGACGGCGTCGTGCGCTGCATCGCGCTGGGCTCCACCGACGGCCTCAAGCGCAACCTGATCGCCACCAACACCGGCCACGCGATCTCCGTGCCGGTGGGCAAGGCCTGCCTGGGCCGAATCATGGACGTGCTGGGCAACCCGATCGACGAGGCCGGCCCGGTCGAAGCCAAGGACCATTGGGAAATCCATCGCTCGGCCCCGACGTACGAAGAACAGTCCTCGGGCAACGAGCTGCTGGAAACCGGCATCAAGGTGATCGACCTGATGTGCCCGTTCGCCAAGGGCGGCAAGGTCGGCCTGTTCGGCGGCGCCGGCGTCGGCAAGACCGTCAACATGATGGAACTGATCAACAACATCGCCAAGGCCCACGAAGGCCTGTCGGTGTTCGCCGGCGTGGGTGAGCGTACCCGCGAGGGCAACGACTTCTACCACGAGATGAAGGACTCCAACGTCCTGGACAAGGTCGCGATGGTGTACGGCCAGATGAACGAGCCGCCGGGCAACCGCCTGCGCGTCGCGCTGACCGGCCTGACCATGGCCGATAAGTTCCGCGACGAAGGCAAAGACATCCTGCTATTCATTGACAACATCTACCGCTACACGCTGGCTGGAACCGAAGTGTCCGCGCTGCTGGGCCGCATGCCGTCCGCCGTGGGTTACCAGCCGCCGCTGGCCGAGGAAATGGGCGTGCTGCAGGAGCGCATCACCTCCACCAAGACCGGCTCGATCACCTCGATCCAGGCCGTGTACGTTCCCGCCGACGACCTGACCGACCCCTCGCCCGCGACCACCTTCGCCCATCTCGACGCCACCGTCGTGCTGTCGCGAAACATCGCGTCGCTGGGCATCTACCCGGCCGTCGACCCGCTCGACTCCACGTCGCGCCAGCTCGACCCGAACGTGATCGGCAACGAACACTACGACACCGCCCGCAAGGTGCAGTCCACCCTCCAGAAGTACAAGGAGCTCAAGGACATCATCGCGATCCTGGGCATGGACGAGCTGAGCGAAGAAGACAAGCAGGCCGTGTCCCGCGCCCGCAAGATCGAGCGCTTCTTCTCCCAGCCCTTCCACGTGGCCGAAGTCTTCACCGGCTCGCCGGGCAAGTACGTCACGCTGAAGGAAACCATCCGCGGCTTCAAGATGATCTGCGACGGCGAGTGCGATTCGCTGCCCGAGCAGGCCTTCTACATGGTCGGCGGCATCGACGAGGCCTTCGAGAAGGCCAAGAAGATGAACGCCGCGGCCTGATCCGCGAACCGTAGGGAATCCACATGGCATCCACCATCCGTTGCGACATCGTCAGCGCCGAACAGGAAATCTTCCACGGCGAAGTGCAGATGGTCGTGGCCACCGGCGAGATGGGCGAGCTCGGCATCGCGCCGCGCCACGCCCCGCTGATCACCCGGCTCAAGCCGGGCCAGGTCCGCGTCACCCTGGCCAATGGCGAAGAGCAGCTGTTCTACGTCTCCGGCGGCATCCTGGAAGTGCAGCCCCAGGTGGTGACCATCCTGGCCGACACCGCCATCCGCGGCGGCGACCTGGACGAAGCCAAGGCCCAGGCCGCGAAGGCCGAGGCCGAGCGCATCCTGGCCGGCCGTGGCGAAGCCATGGACCTGGCCGAGGCGCAGATGAAGCTGGTCGAGGCGATGGCGCAGCTGCAGGCACTCGAGCGCCTGCGCAAGAACCTCAAGCACTGACGCCGGCGGCAAGCGGCAACCGCGGACGCCGGCCTCGTGCCGGCGTCTTGCGTTCAGGCACCTGCTGGCGGCCCCCGACGATGCCGCCGATACTAGGGCAACGGAGAAACCCATGACCCAGCCCCTGCACGTGATCATCCTGGCCGCCGGCGAAGGCAAGCGCATGAAATCGCGCTCGCCCAAGGTGCTGCAGCCCATCGCCGGCAAGCCGATGCTGGCGCACGTCATCGC
>JAURXG010000070.1 GCA_030654555.1 Aquabacterium sp. | reverse complement strand
CCCAACGACTACCAGGTGGGCCAGCGCCACGGCCTGGCGATGCTGACGATCTTCACGCTCGACGCCAAGGTCACCGCCGAGCTGGACGACATCCCCGAGGCCTACCGCGGCCTGGACCGCTTCGTGGCGCGCAAGCAGATCGTCGCCCAGCTCGATGCCGAGGGCCTGCTGGTCGAGACCAAGAAGCACAAGCTGCAGGTGCCGCGCTGCGCCCGCACCGGCCAGGTCATCGAGCCGATGCTCACCGACCAGTGGTTCGTGGCGATGACCCAGCCCGGCGCGAGCGGAAAGTCCATCGCACAGGAGGCCATCGAGGTGGTCGACTCGGGCGAGGTGACCTTCGTGCCCGAGCAATGGGTCAACACCTACAACCAGTGGATGAAGAACATCCAGGACTGGTGCATCAGCCGCCAGCTGTGGTGGGGCCACCAGATCCCGGCCTGGTACGGCGAGAACGGCGAGCTGTTCGTCGCCCGCAGCGAGGACGATGCACGTGCGAAGGCCACCGCGGCCGGCTACACCGGCGCGCTGGTGCGCGACCCGGACGTGCTCGACACCTGGTACTCGTCGGCGCTGGTGCCGTTCTCCACGCTGGGCTGGCCGGCCAAGACCGTCGAGCAGGACCTGTTCCTGCCCAGCAGCGTGCTGGTGACCGGCTACGACATCATCTTCTTCTGGGTCGCCCGGATGATCATGATGACCAAGCACTTCACCGGCAAGGTGCCGTTCAGGCATGTGTACATCCACGGCCTGGTGCTCGACGCGCAGGGCAAGAAGATGAGCAAGAGCGAGGGCAACGTGCTCGACCCGGTCGACCTGATCGACGGCATCGAGCTCGGCCCCCTGCTGGACAAGCGCACCCAGGGCCTGCGCAAGCCCGAGACCGCGCCCAAGGTGCGCAAGGCCACCGAGAAGGAGTTTCCCGAGGGCATCCCCGCCTACGGCGCGGACGCGCTGCGTTTCACCTTTGCCTCGCTGGCCAGCCTGGGCCGCAGCATCAACTTCGACAGCAAGCG
>JAURXG010000474.1 GCA_030654555.1 Aquabacterium sp. | reverse complement strand
AGCGCCTTCGTCTCGATGTACGAGAAGCAGCCCGACATCTACCCCCGGGCGGTGAAAGGCTGGTTCGCGGCCTGGCGCTGGGTCTTTGTCTGGCTCACGCAGTTGTTCTTCTACGGGCTGCCCTGGTTTCAGTGGGGTGATCGCCAGGCCCTGCTGTTCGACCTGGAGGCGCAGCGCTTCTACATCCTGGGGCTGGTGCTGTATCCGCAGGATCTGGTCTTCCTGGCGGCGTTGCTGGTGCTGTCGGCGCTTGCCCTGTTCTTCTTCACCGCGGTGGCCGGGCGCCTGTGGTGCGGCTACACCTGCCCGCAGACGGTCTACACCGAGATCTTCATGTGGGTGGAGCGCCGCTTCGAAGGCGATCGCATCGCCCGCATGCGGCTGGATCAGGCGCCCTGGTCGGCCGACAAACTCGCCCGCAAGGGCGCGACGCAGCTCGCCTGGGTGGCCATCGGGCTGTTCACGGGTTTCAGCTTCGTCGGCTACTTCACGCCGATCCGCGCGCTGGCGGCCGAGGCCGGCACGCTGAGCTTCTCGGCGTGGGAGTGGTTCTGGGTGCTGTTCTACGGCCTGGCCACCTACGGCAACGCCGGCTACCTGCGCGAGCAGGTGTGCAAGTACATGTGCCCCTACGCCCGCTTCCAGAGTGCGCTGATCGACCGCGACTCGCTGGTCATCGCCTACGACAGCGGCCGCGGCGAGGCGCGCGGCTCACGCTCGCGCCAGGCCGATCCACGCTCGCTGGGGCTGGGCGACTGCATCAACTGCACGCTGTGCGTGCAGGTCTGCCCCACCGGCATCGACATCCGCAACGGCCTGCAGAACGAGTGCATCGGCTGCGCCGCCTGCATCGACGTGTGCGACGACGTGATGGACAAGATGGGCTATGCGAAGGGGCTGATCCGCTATTCCACCGAAAACGGCGTGGCCGGTGGCTGGAGCCGTGCGCAGATGCTGCGGCGCACGCTGCGCCCGCGCGTGCTGCTGTACGGCCTGGTGCTGCTGGCCGTCAGCGCGGGGTTCGTGATCAGCCTGGCGCAGCGCAGCGGTTTCACCGTCGACGTGATCAGGGACCGCGGCGCGCTGGCGCGGGTGGTCGAGGGTGGCGTGATCGAGAACGTCTACACGCTGCACATCGCCAACGTCAGCGAGCAGGCGCGACAGTTCCGTGTCGGCGTCACGGGCCTGCCCGGCCTGCAGATCGTCACGCCCACCGCGTTGAGCGTCGAACCCACCCGCATCGGCACGCTGGCGCTGCGCCTGGCGCTGCCGCCCGAGGCGGGCGAGGCGCTGCGCGGGCAGGCCACGGCCATCGCCTTCGAGATCGTCACGCTGCAGGACGGCGAGCCGGTGATGCGGCGCGAGAAGTCGACCTTCTTCGTGCCGCGCTGATCCGCTGCCGCGGCGTGCGCGGGCGGGCCTACAGCGCCCGCCCCTCGCCAGCTTCCTCGTAGGTGCGGCCGTCGCGGATGTGGTAGATCCGCCGGAAGGTCGGGATGATCTTCTCGTCGTGGGTGACCACGATGATCGCGGTCTGGTACTGCACCGCCATCCGGTTGAGGATGCGCATCACCGCCAAGGCGCGCTCGCTGTCCAGCGGCGCGGTGGGCTCGTCGGCCAGGATCACCGGCGGCTGGTTGGCCAGCGCCCGGGCGATCGACACGCGCTGCTGCTCGCCGCCCGACAGCTCGGACGGCTGCGCCTTGGCGCGGTGCCCCACGTCCAGCGCGCCCAGCAGTTCGAGCGCCCGCGCGCGCGCCTCGCGGTTGGGTCGCCCGGCCAGCATCGGCAGCAGCGCGACGTTGTCGGTCACGTCGAGGAACGGGATCAGGTACGGCGCCTGGAAGACGAAGCCGATGCGGTCGCGCCGCAAGGCACGCAGGTCGGGGATGGTCCAGCCGTCGTCGTAGATGGTCTCGCCGCCCAGCATCATGCGCCCGCCGCTGGGCTCGATCACCGCGCCCAGGCACTTCAGCAGCGTGCTCTTGCCCGAGCCCGACGGCCCGATCAGCCCCACCACCTCGCCGGGCGCGACCACCATGTTGACGTCCTTGAGCGCATCGACGGCGGTGTCGCCCTCGCCGTAGCGTTTGCGCAGGCCGTCGATGCGGATGCCTTCGGGCATGGTCTCAGCCCCCGATCGCTTCGGCCGGATCGACGCGCAGCGCCGCGCGGATCGCCAGCGTGCTGGCCAGCGCGCAGATCAGCATCACCGCGGCCAGCCCGCGCAGCGCGTCGCCCGACTCCAGCAGCACGTACTTGGGGAACACCGGCGCCCAGACCGTGGCCGCCACCTTGCCGACCACGAAGCCGATCAGTCCCAGCCCCAGCGCCTGCTGCAGGATCATGCCGGCGATGGTGCGGTTGCGCGTGCCGATCAGCTTGAGCACCGCGATCTCGCGGATCTTGCCCAGCGTCATCGTGTAGATGATGAAGGCCACGATGGCCGCGCTGACGATGGCCAGGATCACCAGGAACATGCCGATCTGCCGGGCCGAGGTGGCGATCAGCTTGGCCACCAGGATCTCCTCCATCTGCGCGCGGGTGAAGGCCTCCAGGTGCTTCCAGCGGCGGATGTCGGCGGCCACGGTGTCGGCCTCGTGGCCGGGTTGCAGCTGCACCAGCACCGCGTTGACGCTGCGGCTGCTGGCCTGCGAGGCCTGGATCGCCTCCAGCAGCCCGGGCACGCCGGGGCGGTTGAGGCCGGGGTTGGCCGCCGTGCGGGCGCGGTCGTTGAGGATGGCGTCGTTGTCCTTCAGGAACTGCGCCTCCTGCGCATCCTTCAGCGGGATGAAGACCATCGGGTCGCCGCCCGAGGACACCATGCGCTGGGTCAGCCCCACCACGGTGTAGTCATGCCGGCGGATGCGGATGCGCTCGCCCAGCACGAAGCCGGTCTTCACGTCGACCACCGCCTCGTAGTGGCTGCGGGTGAGGTGACGGCCGGCCAGCAGGTAGCCCGGCGCGCCGGGCTGGCCGGGCGGCCCGGCTTCCACGCCCACCACCATCGCGCGCACCTCGGCGCCACCGCCGGCCACCTGCATCGTCAGGTAGGTGACGTTGGCCGCATGCGCCACGCCGGCCAGGCCGCGCACCGAGCGCACCAGGTCGTCGCGCAGGCTGCTGGCCTCGGCATACGGGCCCTGGGTGTGCTGCTGCACCACCCACAGGTCGGCGCGGCTGTTGTCGAGCAGGCGGCGCGCGTCGTCGACCATGCCGCGGTAGACGCCGGCCATCGTCAGCGTCACGCCGATCAGCAGGCCCAGCCCCAGGCCGGTGAGCACGAACTTGCCCACCGAGTGCAGGTTGTCGCGGCCGGCCAGGCTGATCATGGCGCGCTGCCGGCCAGCCGATCGACCACCTGGATGCGGCTGCGCGCGGCCAGCGGCTTCTCGCTGTGCACCACCACCCGGTCGCCGGCGTTCAGGCCGGCCAGCACCTGCACCGCGCCGTCAAGCCCGGACAGGCCGGTGCGCACCGGCGCAAAGCGCAGGCCGTCGCCGTCGGCCAGCCAGACGCCGGCCTGGGCGCCTTGCCGCTGCAGCGCGGCGTTGGGCACCACCAGCGTGGGCGCCGCGGCCGGCCAGCTGACGGTGACCTCGGCCAGCTCGCCGATCGACACGCCCGGCGGCAGCTGGTCGAACACCACCTGCACCACCCGCTCCTCGGTCACCGGGTCGCTCAGCGCCTCGACGCGGGCCACCTGCCCGGCCAGCGGCGTTTCGGGGCTGGAGCGCAGCACGATGGCCGCGCGCAGCCCCGCCACCAGCGCCCCCGAGCGGCCCTGGTCGAAGCGCACCCGCACCCACAGCGAGGCCGGATCGACCAGCCGCAGCACCGGCTGGCCGGCCACCACGGTGGAGCCGGGTTCGGCATCGCGGCTGATCACCACGCCGTCGGCCGGCGCGGCCAGGCGCACGTTGTCGCGCTGCTGGGCCAGCGCCGCACGCTCGGCGGCCAGGCGCTTGACGTCCTGGCGCGCGGCGGCCTGGTTGGCCTCGGCCGCGCTGACCCCGGCATCGGCCGAGGCCTGCTCCTGCTGGCGCGCCTGCAGCGCGCCGGCGCTGATGAAGTTCTGCTGCGCCAGATCGGCATAACGCCGGGTATTGGCCACCGCCAGCGCCTGCTTGGCCAGGGCATCGCGGTGCTGGGCATCGGCCGCGGCGGCGGCGCTGCCACCGCGCGCGATGGCGGCGTCCAGCGCGGCCAGCCGCTGGTCGATGTCGACCGGGTCCATCTCGGCCAGCAACTGGCCGGCCTGCACCCGCTCGCCCACGTCCACCAGCACCCGGCGCACCCGCCCGGCGGCGGTGGGGCCGATCAGGTAGGACCGCCGGGCCTCGACCGTGCCGATGCCGAACAACGCGGGGGCGACGCTGGCGCGCGCCACCGCCTGCACCGTGACCCGCGTGGGCGCCAGCGGGCCGGCGCGCAGCACCACGACGGCCAGCCCCCCCAGCAGCAGCAGGCCCAGGCCGATCAGCGCCCAGCGGCGCAGCCGCGCAGCACCGGGCGTCATGCGGCACCCCCGATCGCGCGCCGGTACAGCACGAACGCCGGCCCCGCCTGCGCCGTCATCGCGCTGATCTGGCCGGTGGCCATGGCCTGCATCACCAGGCCCTGCAGCATGCCGACGAACAGCGTGGCGGCGGCGTCGAGATCGGTGCCGCGCGCCACGTCGCCCTGTTGAGCGGCCGCCGCCAGCCGCTGCAGCAGGCGCTGGCGGTACTGCTGCAGCAGCGCCCGCACCTCGTGCTTGACCGGCGAATCGGCCGGGCTCTGCAGCTCGTGGAAGATCACCCGCGGCACCCCCGGGTGCGCCACGACGAAGCCGATGTGCGCGTCGAACATGGCCCGCAGCGCGTCCAGATCACGCGGCGCGGCGGCCGCAGCCCGGTCCAGCGCGTCGAGCAGCTGCGCGCGCACCCAGCCCATCGCGGCGAGCCAGATCGCGTCCTTCGAGGCGAAGTGCTTGAACACCGCGCCCTGGCTGACGCCCACCGCCGCGGCGATGCCGGCCGTGGTGATCAGCGGCGGGCTGGTGTCGCGCGCCATCAGCAAGGCCGCGGCGACGATCTCGGCCTGGCGTTCTTCGGTGGGCAATCGGGCGGACATGGTGGGCAGGGCAGCGCATTCGCCGGCAAGTAATTGAATACTTACCACTCTACCTGCACCGCCAGCATCGCGCTGCCTTCGATGGCCACGGATTGATGCAGCGCAAAGCCCAACGTGGCCAGGCGCCCGTCGAGCGCGCCGCGACCGTTCCGCCCGGCGCGGCTCAGGCCGGCACGGCGTCGCCCAGCCTGAACCGGCGCACCGACGCCACCAGGCGTGCGGCCTGGCTGCTCAGGCTGTCGGAGGCCGCCGCGCTCTCCTCGACCAGCGCCGCGTTCTGCTGGGTCACCTGGTCGAGCTGGCTCACCGCGTCGTTGACCTGGCCGATGCCCTGGGTCTGCTCGTCGGCGGCATGGCTGATCTGCAGGATCATGTCGCTGGCGCGCTGCACCTGCCGCACGATGTCGCCCATCGTCTGGCCGGCAGCGCCGACCAGGTGGCGGCCGGCGTCCACCGTCTCGACACTGGTCTGGATCAGCTGCCGGATCTCGCGCGCCGACGCCGCGCTGCGCTGCGCCAGGCTGCGCACTTCCGAGGCCACCACCGCGAAGCCGCGCCCCTGCTCGCCGGCCCGTGCCGCCTCGACGGCCGCGTTCAGCGCCAGGATGTTGGTCTGGAAGGCGATGCCGTCGATCACGCCGA
>JAURXG010000056.1 GCA_030654555.1 Aquabacterium sp. | reverse complement strand
GGTGGGCGATCCAACGCGGGTAGGGCCAGTCGGTCTGCCAGGCCATGGCTCAGCTGCCGACCCGCAAGCCGGTGCTGGCGTCGAACCAGTGCAGCCGGTCGGGTGGGGCGGCGATGGTGATGGCTTCGCCGATCGCAGGCGGCGCCAGCATGGCGTCGATGCGCACGGTGAACAGGCCGTCGCCGATGCGGCCATGCACCAGGCGCTCGGCGCCCAGCATCTCGACCGTGTCCACCGTCATCGGCCAGCGGCCTTCGGCGTGGATTTCGGCGTGTTCGGGCCGCAGGCCCAGCACCAAGGCGCCGGCGCGGGGTGCGGCCACCGGCAGCGCCAGGGTGACCGCCTGCGCGCCGCTGCCGGCGGTGAATCGCGAGCCGTCGGCCGTGCCGCTCAGCAGGTTCATCGGTGGTGAGCCGATGAAGCTGGCGACGAAGCTGCTGGCCGGCATGCCGTACACCTGCTCGGGCGTGCCGATCTGCTCGACCCGGCCGGCGTTCATCACGATCATGCGTTGCGCGAGCGTCATCGCCTCGACCTGGTCGTGGGTGACGAACAGCGAGGTGACGCCCAGTTCGCGGTGCAGTTTCTGGATCTCGAGGCGGGTCTGCGCCCGCAGCTTGGCGTCGAGGTTGGACAGCGGCTCGTCGAACAGGAAGGCCGCCGGCTGGCGCACGATGGCGCGCCCCATCGCCACACGCTGGCGCTGGCCGCCCGACAGTTGTCGCGGCGTGCGCTGCAGGAATGGGCCGATCTCGAGGATGGCTGCGGCCTTCTGCACCCGCGCCTCGATCTCGGCCTTGGGCACGCGGGCGATCTTCAGGCCGTAGGCCATGTTGTCGTACACGCTCATGTGCGGGTAGAGCGCATAGTTCTGGAACACCATCGCGATGTCGCGATCGGCTGGCTCGACGTCGTTGACCACCCGCCCGCCGATGCTGATCTGGCCCTCGCTGATCTCCTCGAGGCCCGCCACCATGCGCAGCAGCGTGCTCTTGCCGCAGCCGCTGGGGCCGACGATGACGATGAACTCGCCGTCGGTGATGTCGGCCGAGACGCCGTGGATCACCTGGTTGGCCTTGGCGCCGCGCCCGTAGCGCTTGACGACGTTGTTGATGGCGATGGCGCCCATGTTGTCCTTGTCGGGTTCTATTTCTCGGTGTCCACCAGGCCCTTGACGAACCAGCGCTGCATCAGCAACACCACCAGCGCCGGCGGCAGCAGGGCCAGCATGGCGGTGGCCATCACTAGGTTCCATTCGGTCAGGGCATCGCCGCCGACGATCATGCGTTTGATGCCGATCACCGCGGTGTACATGCTCTCGTCGCTGGTGATCAGCAGCGGCCAGAGGTACTGGTTCCAGCCGTAGATGAACTGGATCACGAACAGCGCGGCGATGCTGGTCGCCGACAGCGGCAGCAGCACGTCGAAGAAGAAGCGCATCGGCCCCGCACCGTCCATGCGGGCGGCCTCGAGCAGCTCGTCGGGCACGGTGAGGAAGAACTGCCGGAACAGGAAGGTGGCCGTGGCCGAGGCGATCAGCGGCAGCGTCAGCCCGGCGTAGGTGTCGAGCATGCCGAGGTCGGACACCACCTTGAAGGTGGGGATGATGCGCACCTCGACCGGCAGCATCAGCGTGACGAACACCATCCAGAAGAAGAACTTGCGCAGCGGAAAGCGGAAGTAGACGATCGCGAACGCGCTGATGATCGAGATGGCGATCTTGCCCACCGCGATCACCAGCGCCATCACCAGGCTGTTGAACAGCATCGGCGCCACCGGCGCCGCCGATCCGCGCGTGCTGCCCGCGCCCAGCACCTGCGTGTAGTTGGTCCAGAACTGGTCACCCGGCAGCAACCGCATCGGCACCTGCAGCACCTGCTCCAGCGTCAGCGTGGAGGCCACGAAAGTGATGTAGAGCGGAAAGGCGACCAGCAGCACACCGCTGATCAGCACCAGGTGCGTCAGCACACTCAGCCAGGGGCGGCGTTCGACCATGCGGTCCTCAGTAGTTGACGCGCCGCTCGACGAAGCGGAACTGCGCCACCGTCAGCACGATCACGATCAGCATCAGGATCGCCGACTGCGCCGACGAGCCACCCAGGTCGGCCGCCTTGACGCCGTCGTTGTAGACCTTGTAGACCAGGATCTGGGTGGCGCCCGAGGGCCCGCCCTGGGTGGTGGCATCGATCACGCCGAAAGTGTCGAAGAAGGCATAGACGATGTTGACCACCAGCAGGAAGAAGGTGGTGGGCGACAGCAGCGGAAAGACGATGGTCCAGAAGCGCCGGAACGGCCGCGCGCCGTCGATCGCCGCGGCTTCGATCAGCGACTTCGGGATCGACTGCAGCCCCGCCAGGAAGAACAGGAAGTTGTAGCTGATCTGCTTCCACACCGAAGCCATCACCACCAGCAGCATCGCTTGGTCGCTCTGCAGCACCCAATTGAAATTGATGCCGAAGCCCTTGAGCGCATAGGTGACGATGCCGATCGACGGGGCGAACATGAAGCCCCACAGCACGCCGGCGATCGCCGGCGCCACGGCGTAGGGCCAGATCAGCAGCGTGCGGTAGCCCAGAGCGCCCTTGATCACCCGGTCGGCCATCACCGCCAGCAGCAGCGCGAGCGCCAGCCCGCCCACCGCCACCAGCACGCTGAAGACAGCGGTGACCTGGAACGACTGCAGGTAGTTGCTGTCGGCCAGCAGGTCGCGGAAGTTGTCGAGGCCGGCAAACTCCGAGCGCATGCCGAAGGCGTCCTGGCGCAGGAAGGCAAACCACAGTGCCTGCGCTGCTGGCCAGAAGAAGAAGACCACGGTGATCGCCAACTGCGGCGCCACCAGCAGGTAGGGCAGCCAGGCCGAGCGAAAGAAGACGCGCTTTTCCATGCAGGAGTGTCAGTCGGGTGTGCCTGGTGCCCGTCGATCGAGGCACCAGGCCAGGAGACTCACTCCTTGTTGGCTGCGGCGAACTTGCGCAGGATCTCGTTGCCGCGCCGCACCGCTTCGTCCATCGCGGTCTTGGCGTCCTTCTTGCCGGCCAGCACGGCCTCGATCTCTTCCTCGATCACCTCGCGGCCCTGCACGAAGTTGCCGAAGCGCAGGCCCTTGGAGTTGGCGGTCGGCGCCTTGTTGTTGAGCTGCTTGACGGCCACGTCGGTGCCCGGGTTCTTCTCGTAGTAGCCGGACTGGCGCGTCAGGTCGGCCGCGGCATTGGTCAGCGGCACGTAGCCGGTGGCCTGGTGCCAGCTGGCCTGCAGCTCGGGCTTGGCGATGTAGTTGAAGAACTGCGCCACGCCCTTGTAGTCGACGGCCTTCTTGCCGGCCAGCACCCACAGGCTGGCGCCGCCGATGATCGAGTTCTGCGGCGCGCCCTTGATGGTGTCGTTGTAGGGCAGGAAGTTGACCGAGAAGTCGAACTTGGCGTTCTTGCGGATGTTGGCCTGGGCCGCCGAGCTGCTGGTCAGCATCGCGCACTCGCCGCTGAAGAACTTGGCCTCGGCCTCGTTGCGGCGGCCGGCGTAGGTGAACCAGCCGTTCTTGGCAAAGTCACCCAGCATCTGGATGTGGGCCACGTGCAGCGGCGAGTTGATCGTGAACTGGGTGTCCACGCCGGCGATGCCGTTCTCCTTGGTGCCGATCGGCAGGTTGTGCCAGGCGCTGAAGTTCTCGACGTGCACCCACGACGGCCAGCCGGTGGTGTAGACGCAGCTCTGCCCGCTGGCCTTGAGCTTGCCGGCCACGATGCCGAACTCCTTCCAGGTCTTGGGCGCGGCGTTGGGGTCCAGGCCGGCCTTCTTGAACGCGTCCTTGTTGATGTAGAACACCGTCGTCGACGAGTTGAAGGGCATCGACAGCATGTTGCCCTTGCTGTCGGTGTAGTAGCCCGCCACCGCCGAGACATAGGACTTGGGGTCGAAGGGCTGGCCGGAGTCCTTCATCAGCTGGTAGACCGGCTTGATCGCGCCCTTGGCCGACATCATCGTGGCGGTGCCCACCTCGAACACCTGCACGATGTGCGGCGCGTTGCCGGCGCGGAAGGCGGCAATGGCCGCCGTCATCGACTCGGGGTAGCTGCCCTTGTAGACCGGCACCACCTTGAAGTCCTTCTGGCTGGCATTGAAACCGGTGGCCATCTCGCCCACACGGTCGCCCAGCGCCCCGGTCATCGAATGCCACCACTGGATCTCGGTCTGGGCCTGGGCCGGCAGCGCCAGCAGGGTGGCGGCCGCGACGGCTGCGGCGTGCAATTTCAGTTTCATGTCATCTCCGTGAAGGTTCTCGAGGGCCGATCGGACCCAGTGTGTCGTTGTTTTATGACAGGCCCGTTTCTGTCACACCGGCACCCCCCGTTGCAACGGGATTAACCCGCCAGCGGGTACGGGCCCACTGCGCCGGTGCCGGCCGGCCGATGCTGCACTGCGATAATCAGCACTTTCAGGTGCCTGTACGGGCGTCGCTGATTGTCCACCCTGAATCTGGCGCCCACCGCTCCATGAACGCACCGCTCGTCCTTCCCCGCCTGACCGCCTTCGGCCAGGCCGACCTTGATCCGCAGGCCGACCATGCGCCGCGCCTGCGCGAGATTCCGTACAACTACACCTCGTTCTCCGACCGCGAGATCGTGATCCGCCTGCTGGGTGAACGCGCCTGGGCGGTGCTGGGCCTGCTGCGCGACGAGCGTCGCACCGGCCGCTCGGCGCGCATGCTGTTCGAGGTGCTGGGCGACATCTGGGTGGTGCAGCGCAATCCCTACCTCGAAGACGACCTGCTGGACAACCCCAAGCGCCGGCAGCTGCTGATCGATGCGCTGAACCACCGCCTGAACGAAGTGGCGCAGCGCCGCACGCCCGACGTCGATGCGGCGCGCGATGGCCACGTGGGTGAGCTGCTGGAGCTGGCGCGTGCCG
>JAURXG010000055.1 GCA_030654555.1 Aquabacterium sp. | reverse complement strand
TGGCACGGCCGGCACCGCCTCAGCCCCGCAGCGGCGCGGCGTCGGCCGCAGCGACTTTCGCCACATCGGCCGCCGCACCGGCCGCCATGCGCCGCGCCGCCCACACGCTCAGCGCGATCGCCAACAACAACCAGGCCAGGCCCACCCAGTGCAGCGGGCCGTAGCCGAAGGGCGCCATCATCGCGCCGCCGCTGGCCGCGCCCAGCGCCTGACCGGCGTACATCGCCGACGAGTTCAGCGCGATCAGCGCCGGCGCCAGCACCGGCGCGGCCTGCACCAGCCGCGCCTGCTGGCCGGCGTTCGACGCGAAGCAGCCCAGCGCCCAGGGCATGGTCACCACCATCATCAGCAGCACGCTGCGGCCCAGCGGCCACAGCAGCAGCGAGACGGCCATGCAGCCCAGCGTCAGCGCCACCGCGCGGTCGGCGCCGATGCGGTCGACGTGGCGCGTGAGCAGCAGGTTGCCGGCCAGCCCGATGGCGCCGAACCACAGGAACAGCCCGCTGATCTCGGCCGGCGAGGCGCCCAGCACCTGGCGGTAGTAGGGCGCGAAGTAGCTGAACAGCGTGAACTGTCCGGCCGCGCTGAGCACGGTGACGAAGACGACGGCCATCAGCGCGGGCTGTGTGAACACGCTGGCCCAGCTGGCCCAGGACAACGCGGCCGGACGCACGCCATCGGGCATCGCGCGCCACACGCCAGCCGCCGCCGCCAGCGCCAGCAGCCCCACGCCGCCGAAGGCCCAGCGCCAGCCCCAGGTCTCGCCGATCCAGGCCGACAGCGGCATGCCCAGCACCGAGGCCAGCGACCAGCCCAGCAGCGCGAAGGTGATCGCCTGTCCACGCTGCGCCGGCGGCACCATCACGCCCAGCGCGGCGGCGGCCTGTGGCGTGAACACCGCTGCCGACAGCACCGAGATGGCCCGCACCGGCAGCAGCGCGGCAAAGCTGGGCATCAGCGCCGACACCCCATGCCAGGCCGCGAACCACAGCAGCGACAGCGTCAGCAGGCGCCGCCGGTCGATGCCGGCCACCACCGCGGCCAGCAGCGGTGCGCACAGCGCGATCAGCACCGCGGCCACGCTGATCAGCTGCCCGGCCACCGCCACGCTGACCTGCAGCGAGCGCGACAGGTCGTTGAGCGTGCCCGCCGTCACCATCACGCCGCAGCCGATGGTGAAGTTGCCGAACAGCAGCGCCCAGCGCACGCCGGTCAGCTGCCGCGCACCCGGCGCGGCGGTGTGGCTCAACGAATCACCTTGAGCGCCTCGGGGTTGACGATGTTGCTCGGCTCGCCACGGATGAAGTTGATGACGTTGTCGAAGGCCGAGCCGAAGTACAGCTCGTAGCTGTCCTGCTCCACATAGCCGATGTGCGGCGTGCAGATGGCGTTTTCCAGCCGCAGCAGCGGGTGGCCCTGCAGGATGGGCTCGGCCTCGAACACGTCGACCGCGGCCAGCCCGGGGCGGCCCTTGTTCAGCGCCGAGACCAGCGCGTTCTCTTCCACCAGCTCGGCGCGCGAGGTGTTGACGAACAGCGCGGTGGGCTTCATGCGCGCCAGGTCGTCGAGCTTGACGATGGCGCGCGTGGTGTCGTTCAGGCGCAGGTGCACGGTGAGCACGTCGCACTGCTCGAAGAAGGCCTCGCGGCTGGGCGCGGCGGCCAGGCCGTCGGCCACCGCACGCTCGCGCGAAGCCCCGCTGCCCCACACCACCACCTGCATGCCGAAGGCGCGGCCGTAGCCGGCCACCAGCTGGCCGATCTTGCCGTAGCCCCAGATGCCCAGCGTGCGCCCGCGCAGCACCAGCCCCAGGCCGAAGTTGGGTGGCATCGACGCGGCCTTGAGCCCGCTCTGCTGCCAGGCACCGTGCTTGAGGTTGCCGATGTACTGCGGCAGCCGGCGCATCGCCGCCATGATCAGCGCCCAGGTCAGCTCGGCCGGTGCCACCGGCGAGCCGGTGCCGTCGGCCACCGCGATGCCCAGCCGGGTGCAGGTCTCGACGGCGACGTGCGACCCCACCTTGCCGGTCTGCACGATCAGCCGCAGCTTGGGCAGCTTCTCGAGCAGCAGGCGCGGGAAGTGCGTGCGCTCGCGGATCAGCACCAGCACCTCGGCGTCGCGCAGGCGCACCGACAGCTGGCCGATGCCCTTGACCGTGTTGGTGAAGACCTTGGCGTTGTAGGGCTCCAGCCGGGTGGCGCAGCGCAGCTTGCGCACCGCGTCCTGGTAGTCGTCGAGGATGATGATGTTCATGGTGTGGCGGCAGATTGTGCCGCGTCCTACCATCGCCCCTCCCATCATCACGACAAGAAGTCTCACCATGACGATCTCGATGCACTCGGCCAGCGTGCCACTGTTCAACCACCAGCTCGGCGCGCTGCTGCACTGGCTGGACAAGGCCGAGGCCCATGCCGTGGCACGCAAGTTCGACCCCAACAACTACCTGCAGCTGCGCCTGGCGCCCGACATGCTGCCCTTCGTCGCGCAGATCCGCATCGCCAGCGACGCCGCCAAGGGCTGCGTGGCGCGGCTGGCCGGCGTCGAGGCGCCCAAGTTCGAGGACAACGAGGCCACGCTGGCCGATCTGCGCGAGCGCGTGCGCAAGACCATCGACTACGTCAACTCGGTGCCGGCCAGCGCCTTCGACGGCAGCGAGGAGCGCGACATCGTGATCCCGATGCGCACCCGCGATGCGCTGCAGTTCAAGGGGCAGTTCTTCCTGCAGCACTGGGCGCTGCCGAACTTCTTCTTCCACGTCACCACGGCCTACGCGCTGCTGCGCCACGCCGGGGTGGAACTGGGCAAGGGTGACTTCCTGGCGGTGTACTGACGCCGGCGGCGAGGCGCCGCGTCCTGCCGCGCAGGCGCGGCCCCCGGGGCCGCGCGGCGCAGGCTAGAGCCGCATGCCGAAGGCCAGCAACTCGCCGTTGTCGGGAAACACGCTGTCGAGCACGCGGTGCAGGTCGTTGCGCACCCGGCGGCTGTACTCGTCCTGCGATTCCAGCGCGGCAAACACCGCGCCGCGCAGCATCCACAGGTCGACCGGCTCGTGCGCCTGGCGCACCTGCCGGCGCAGCCAGTCGCCGCGCATGCCGTCCAGCGTCTCGATGGCGGCCATGAACTGGTGCTTCAGGTCGACGAACGAGCGGCGCGCGGCGATGCGCGCATGCCGGTCGTGCGGCAGGCCGGGGCCGGGCAGCACCGGCGCGGGCGAGGCCGCGCTGAAGTACTGGCGCGGCGCCCGGGCCCGGGGGGCGGACTGCAAGCCCGGGTTCATGCGTCCAGCGCCATCAGGGCCGAGCGCGGGGCGCGGGTCGGAAAGTGCCGGTTCAGCCGGGCCAGGCGGCGCTCGGCCTCGCTCTGATCCATCGCCATCGCCACCTCGCCGTACAGGCTGGAGCGCAGGTGCCACATCTCGCGCAGCGAGCGTGCGCGCGCGATGCGGTCCATCAGGTCCAGTGCCGGATCACCCGGCACGTCGCTGAGGCTGTCCTGGAACTCGCGCTTGACCAGCGCCAGTCGGTTCACCGGCCGGGCCGGCTCGGGCAGCCAGGGCGCGGCCTGCTTGACCATGCGCTCGGTGAAGCGCTTCATGCGACCGCGCAACGACAGCGACGACGGCCACAGCTCGGGCGGGCACACCTCGGTCCGGGTTTGCATCAGGCTGCTGGACGGCGCCGCCGGGCGGCGAGCCACCAGGCGGAACATCCAGGAAGGGAGCGTGACGTGGAGCGGGTTCATGACAGCAATGTCGGCAGCGTGGGATCAAGCTGAAGCCATTGTTCGACGCCACCCAACCCGACGATGACGCGAACAGCGGCCAGAAGCGGGGGCACTTCGGCACCGGGCGCGGGCCCGGGTGATCGGGCGCGCGCCGGCTGGTAGGCTTGGGCGATCCGTCCCGCACACCCCGTCCAAGACACTGGCCTCCTGGGCCCGGAGACTCCCATGATCGGCAAATGGCTTCGCCGCCTGCTCACCCTCGTCCTGCTGCTGGCCGTGGCGGCCGCGCTGGCGGCCTGGGTCTACGCCCAGCGTGTGCTGCCGCAGACCGAGGGCACGCTGGTGCTGCCCGGCGCGCGCGCCGAGCTGCAGATCGTGCGCGATGCGCATGGCATCCCCACCATCCGGGCGGCCAGCGTGCGCGATGCGATGTACGGCCTGGGCGTGGCCCATGCGCAGGACCGGCTGTGGCAGATGGAGACGCATCGGCGCATCGGCGCGGGCCGGCTGGCCGAGGCCTTCGGCGAGGGGGCCGTCGACACCGACCGCTTCCTGCGCATGCTGGGCGTGCGGCGCGTGGCGGCGGCGCAATGGGCGCAGGTGTCACCGGCCTCTCGCGAGGTGCTGCAGGCCTATGCCGATGGTGTCAACGCGGTGATCGCCGGCCTGCGCGCGCGGCCACCCGAGTTCGCCATCCTGGGCCTGCAGCCCGAGCGCTGGACGCCCGAAGACAGCCTGGCCTGGGCCATCATGATGGCCTGGGACCTGGGCGCCAACTGGAACACCGAGCTGATCCGCCTGCGCCTGTCGCTGAAGATGCCCAAGGAGCGCATCGACCAGCTGCTGCCGCCTTACCCGGGCGACGCGGTGCCCCAATCGATGGACTACGCGACCTTCTACCGCGGCCTCAAGCTCGACGGCCAGCAGGCGCTGGGCGAGGGCCCGCTGCTGCGCCTGATGGCCGCCGCACCCGAAAGCGAGGTGGAGGGCACCGGCTCGAACAGCTGGGTGCTGGCGGGCAGCCGCACCACCACCGGCAAGCCGATGCTGGCGAGCGACCCGCACCTGAAGCTGTCGACGCCGGCGCTGTGGTACTTCGCCCGCATCGAGGCACCCGGGCTGAACCTGGCCGGCGCCAGCATGCCGGGCCTGCCGGGCATCGTGATGGGCCAGAACCAGCACATCGCCTGGGGCTTCACCAACACCGGGCCCGACGTGCAGGACACCTACCTCGAGCGCATCAAGCCCGACGATGCGACCCAGTACCAGACCCCCGACGGCTGGGCGCGCTTCGAGACCCGGCAGGAGGTGATCAAGGTGAAGGGCCGGCCCGACGTGCCGCTGACCGTGCGCGCCACGCGGCATGGGCCGGTGCTGTCGGACGCCGCGGGCTCGGGCCTGGGCGACGATCCCAAGGGCGCGCTGGGCGGCAAGGACAAGCCGGCCTATGCCGTGGCCCTGCGCTGGACCGGCCTGGACGTCGACTCCGACATCATGGCCACCACGCTGGCGATGAACGCCGCCGATTCGGTCGAGACCTTCCTGCGTGCCAGCGCGGCCTGGGTGGCGCCGATGCAGAACATGGCGGTGGCCGACAGCGCCGGCCACATCGCGCTGACCTCGCCCGGCCGGGTGCCGCGGCGCAAGCCCGAGAACGACCTGTCGGGCCTGGCGCCGGCACCGGGCTGGGATGCGCGCTACGACTGGGACGGTTTCCTGCCGGCCGAGGTGCTGCCGCAGGTGCGCGATCCGCAGCGCGGCTTCGTGGCCAATGCCAACCAGCGTGTGACGCCGCCCGACTACCCGCACTTCATCACCCACCACTGGGCGCTGCCGTTCCGCCACCAGCGCATCGAGCAGATGATCGAGGCCAGGCCCACCCACAGCCTGGCCGACCTGCGGCGCATGCACGGCGACGTGAAGTCGCTGGCGGTCACCCGTTTGCTGCCGCGCCTGCTGCAGGCGCAATCGGCGCACCCGCTGGCCGCGGCCGCCCAGCAGCAGCTGGCCGGCTTCGACGGCACCATGGCCGCCGACAAGGCCGCGCCGCTGATCTACTGGGCCTGGCACCGCCAGCTCGCGCAACAGGTGCTGAGCGACGAACTGGGCGCGCCGCTGTTCGACCGCCTGCTGGGGCAGCGCGGCTATTTCGATTCGATCGAAGGCGTGCTCGAACGCGACGATGCTTGGTGGTGCGACGACAAGGGCACGAGCGCGGTGGAGTCCTGCGCCGAGCAGGTGAACCGTGCCTTCACCGCGGCGCTGGACGAGCTGCAGGCGCTGCAG
>JAURXG010000473.1 GCA_030654555.1 Aquabacterium sp. | reverse complement strand
GGCGCCTTGAACATCTCGACGAACTCGAGCAGCCCCTGGTTGGCCAGGCACAGGCCACCCGAGAAGCTGTAGGCGTCGGGGTCGTCCTGGGCATAGGTCTCGAGCTTGCGGATGTCGACCTTGCCCACCAGCGAGCTGATGTCCTGGTTGTTCTCGTCACCCGGCTCGGTCTTGGCGATGCCGACCTGCTTCAACACGCTGGGGTGGCGCTTGACGACCTTGAACTTGCGGATGTCGCCACCGTACTCCTCGAGCCGCTTCACCGCCCAGGGCGACAGGATGCGGTTGAGGTAGCGGCGCGGGATGCCGTACTCGCTCTCGAGGATGGCGCCGTCTTCGACCGGATCGAACAGCCCCAGCGGGCTCTCGTTGACCGGGCTGCCCTTGATGGCGTAGAAAGGCACCTCCTGCATCAGCGACTTCAGCCGCTCGGCGATGCTGCTCTTGCCGCCGCCCACCGGGCCCAGCAGGTAGAGGATCTGCTTCTTCTCCTCGAGCCCCTGCGCGGCATGGCGGAAGTAGCTCACCACCTGCTCGATGGCGTCTTCCATGCCGTAGAACTCGGCGAAGGCGGGATAGCGCTTGATGACCTTGTTGGCGAACAGGCGCGACAGGCGCTGGTCGTTGCGCGTGTCCACCATCTGCGGCTCGCCGATGGCGCGCAGCATGCGCTCGGCGGCGGTGGAGTAGGCGATGGGGTCGCGCTTGCACTCGGCGAGGTAGTCCTCAAGGGACATCTCCTCCTCGCGGGTGCGTTCGTAGCGGGCGGCAAAGCTGGTGATCACGTCCATGAGGACCTCCTGGGTGGGACACAGCACCGGGTGGGGATGGCACCCCCCGGTGGCGGGGAAGTTCTGATGGAGTCCCGGCTTCACGGGCCCGGGCTCCATCAGAGCTTTCCGGTCGGATCACGTCATTCTTGAATCACTGGTCTCCAGCTTCGTTCATCCGATCATGTTCCGCTTCAAGGAACAGGACCGCCAAGACCCGCCAAAACCCCCTATCGATCGATGCCACGCATGCTCAGCAAGCTGCGCGCCAGCGGGCGACGCGCCATCTTGATGCCTCAACGCGCGAGTCTGGCTTGCGGCTGACAGCCTTGCACCTCGTTTGAGCGTGCCGAACCGTTTGCGTTCATCCGGCGCCCTGCATTGGTGTGACCGGGGTCGAGGGTTGAAATATGGTGCATGCAGATCGGGCCGAAGGCCAGCGCCAGGCGATACCACCCCCCCGGACCCAGGGATGAATGGCGTCACAGCGCGGTCAGGGTGCAGCGCCGGCTCAGCGCCAGGGATCGTCGGCCGGCGTCTTGGGCGCACGGGCATCGTGCGACAGCCAGCGGGCGATGCGCTCGGCCGCCCAGTCGCGCCCGCCCAGGCCGAAGGCCAGCGCCAGGGCCAGCACCACGCCGCCCAGCACGATCAGGAAGCTGGTGTGCAGGATCGAGCCGCCGATCTCCAGGTGGTCGAGCGTGATCAGCACCACGAACACCTGGATCGCACCCTGCGCCACGCGGGCCAGCAGGTCGGCGTCCTGCAGCCTGATGTTGCGGCCGTAGGCGCGCACCGTCTCGCCGATGAAGCGCGCGAAGTACGAGCCGAAGGCCAGGATAACCAGGCCCACCAGCACCTTGGGCACGAACCAGACCACGCGGCCCAGCAGGTCGGTGATGTAGGTCAGGCCCAGGCCGTTGCAGGCCACGATCAGCGCGGCCAGGATCACCAGCCAGTACACCAGCTGCGCGAACAGGCCCGAGGTGTCGTGCTGCAGGCCGCCCTGGCGCAGGAAGCCGTCCAGCCCGGCGCGGCCGGTCAGCACGCCGAAGTTGACCGCGCGCAGCGCCTTGGTGACGGTGAAGCGCGCCAGCTTGGCCAGCATCCAGCCGCCGATCAGCACCACGATGGCCAGCAGCAACCGGGGCAGGAACACCCCCACCTCGGCCAGGAAGACGCGCAGGGGCTCCAGCAGCATGTCGACGTTTTGCATGGGGTTCACTCCGGTGGGTGATCGGGGGTGGCGCCCGGCGCCGACCACCGGGCCGACAGGTCGAGCACGGCCTGCAGTGCCGGGCGCAAGCCCTCGCCACGTTGATCGAGCTCGTCGCGCAGCTGGTCGATCGCGTGCGCGACCTCGAACACGCCCAGCCAGCCGCGCGCCTGCGCGGCGGCGGGCTCGGGGGCCGCAGCATCGTAGGCCGCCAGAAAGGCCTGCCGCACTTGGCGGTTCCAGGCGAGGGTCAGCGGGGCCAACTGGGCGAGGTCATCGCTGGTGTGCACCGCACGGCGCAGGGCGCTCCAGCGCGCGTGGTCGATGCTGTGCAGCATGCCCGCCACGTCGCGCAGCGGCGAGCCCTTGGCGCGGCTCGAGTCGATGCCCCGGCTGCGGTGGCCGCCGAAGCCGATGATGACGAAATCGTTGCGGGTCAGCAGCACCCGGCTCAGGCCATAGTCGCCGTGCAGGCGGATCTTGAGCGTGCCCCCGGCATCCGCCGCCGCGCGCTGCAGCGCGACCAGCAGGGCCTCGCGCTGGCCCAGCAGGGTGATCGCCTGCGCGCGCGCGGCCGGTCCCAGCGCATCCAGGCGCGTGGCCAGCAGGTCGAAGGTCTCGCGCACGCCGGCCATCACGCCGGCCAGATCGGCGCTGCGGTCGTCGGCCGTGGCCGGCTCGGCGCCGAAGGCCGGGTTGCCCGCGGGCCGGCTCAGGGCCTGGTGCAGTTCGGCGGTGCGGGTGCCCAGCGTCTGCATCAGCGCGAGGTAGCCGCCGTGCACGTCGGCGGTCGCGCCCGAGGGGTTGCTGCGCCAGGCTTCGAGGTGGCGCTCGAGGTAGGCCTGCGTATAGGCCCAGCCGTTGCCCTGGTTGGGCACATCGGCCTGCAGCAGCGCCAGCGACAGCACCGTGCCGTCGCCGGCCACGTGTTCCAGCGTGCCGGCCACCGGCACGCAGTGGGGGAAGCGGGCCACCTCGCTGAGGTAGCAGCTGACCTCCAGCTCGGGGTTGATGCCCGGGCGCAGGCGGTGGTAGGCGCGCAGCAGCAGGCGGTCACCGATAGTCACCACCGTGGTGGCGCCATGTGACAGCGGTCGACCCACCGGCCCGCGGGCCGGGTCGGGGCCGCACACGGTGGCGAAGGAGGCGGTGGGCCGGAAGCGCAGCTGGCCATGGCCGGTGGCGCAGGTCTCGCCGCGGCCGATGGCCTGCACCAGGGCGCGGCAGAACGGCTCGTCGAAGAAGGCATCGCCCATCACGCCCACCTGCGCCTGCTGGCGCACCTTGGACACGGCGCCGATGGCCAGGCCCTTCAGGCGCTCATCGTCGTGCTCTTCCCAGGCCAGCGCCAGCGGCAGGAAGTAGCGCGCGTCGTCGGCCGCCGCGTCGGGCGTGAGGATCGCCAGCAGCCAGCTGGCGCCGTCCTGGGTCCAGACCGCGTGGTCGGTCAGCCGCACCCGTTGCAGGGCGTCGCCGCGGGCGGCGAACCAGCGCTGGGCGGCCAGGTGGCGCGGCAGGGTCTCGCACTCGAACTGCGCGCGGATGCGTTCGGCCATGCCGATGCGCCAGGGCATGACCTGGTCGCGGAACAGGCTGGTCCAGCCGTCGAACAGCACCAGCACCGGGCGGTCGTCCAGCGTGGCGGGTGTCTGGTGCCAGCGCGGCTCGGCCTCGTCGGTGGCCAGGCGGAACCAGTAGAAGCCGTGCGCGGCGATGGTCAGCGGGTAGGGCAGCTCGCCGATGGGCGGAAAGGCGGTGCGGCCCAGCATCTCCACCGGCACCCGGCCCTTGAAGCGCGACAGGTCCAGTTCGACGGGCTGCGCCGAGCGCGCCAGGTTGGCCACGAACAGCAGCGCCTCACCGTCGTGCTCGCTGAGGTAGGCCAGGATCTTGCGGTTGCCCGGCCGCAGGAACCGGCGCTTGCCGCGGCCGAAGGCCAGGCTGGTCTTGCGCACGGCCAGCATGCGCCGCGTCCAGTTCAGCAGCGAGCTGGCGTCGTTGGCCTGGGCCTCGACGTTGAGCGCCTGGTAGCCGTAGACGGCGTCCATGATGGGCTGCAGGTACAGCCGCTGCGGATCGGCGCGCGAGAAGCCGGCGTTGCGGTCGGGGCTCCATTGCATCGGCGTGCGCACGCCGTTGCGGTCGCCGACGAAGACGTTGTCGCCCATGCCGATCTCGTCGCCGTAGTAGATGATCGGCGAGCCGGGCATCGACAGCAGCAGGCTGTTCATCAGCTTGATGCGGTCGCGGTCGTTGTCCATCAGCGGCGCCAGCCGGCGGCGGATGCCCAGGTTGATGCGCGCACGCGGGTCGGCGGCGTACATGCGGTACATGTAGTCGCGCTCCTTGCTGGTGACCATCTCCAGCGTCAGCTCGTCGTGGTTGCGCAGGAAGATCGCCCACTGGCAGCCGTCGGGGATCTCGGGCGTCTGCTGCATGATCTCGACGATCGGGTCGCGCTCCTCCTGCGCGATGGCCATGTACATGCGCGGCATCAGCGGGAAGTGGTAGGCCATGTGGCACTCGTCGCCCTGGCCGAAGTACTCGCGCACGTCCTCGGGCCACATGTTGGCCTCGGCCAGCAGGAAGCGGTGCGGGTGGCCGGCGTCGATGGCCGCGCGCAGCCGCCTGATCACCGCATGGGTCTCGGGCAGGTTCTCGTTGGAGGTGCCGTCGCGCTCGACCAGGTAGGGGATGGCGTCCAGGCGGAAGCCGTCCACGCCCAGGTCCAGCCAGAAGCGCATCGTCTTGATGACCGCCTCCAGCACCTTCGGGTTGTCGTAGTTGAGGTTGGGCTGGTGGCTGAAGAAGCGGTGCCAGAAGTAGGCCTTGGCCACCGGGTCCCAGGTCCAGTTCGAGGTCTCGGTGTCGGTGAAGATGATGCGGGTGCCGGCGTACTTGCGGTCGCTGTCGCTCCACACGTAGAAGTCGCGCTCGGGCGAGCCGGCGGGCGCCTGGCGCGCGGCCTGGAACCAGGGGTGCGCATCGGAGGTGTGGTTGATCACCAGCTCGGTGATCACGCGCAGCCCGCGCCGGTGGGCCTGATCCAGCATCTCGCGGAAGTCGGCCAGCGTGCCGTACTGCGGATGCACGTCCTCGTAGTGCGCGATGTCGTAGCCGTCGTCGCGCAGCGGCGACGGGTAGAAGGGCATCAGCCAGAGGGTGTTGACGCCGAGGTCGCGCACGTAATCCAGCTTGGCGGTGAGGCCCGGGAAGTCGCCCACGCCGTCGCCGTTCGAGTCGAAGAAGGCCTTGACGTTGAGCTGGTAGATCACCGCATCGCGGTACCACTGCGGGTCGTCCGCGGCGGCGGCAAGCTCGCTCGGCGCCAGGTCGATGGCCGGGGTGGCTGCGTTCATCGTCGTGGTCGCGTGGTGGTGGGCCTATCGGCGGCCGTCGTCGGCGCCCAGCAGCGCCAGGATGCGGTCGAGCAGCAGGGCCATCTCCTGCGGGCCATCCAGGCCGAAGCGCGCCCGCGAGCCGGGGTCGTCGCGGCCGATGCGCAGCGTCAGCCAATGCGGCGGCGCGGCGCTGAACACCGACTCGTCGTTGATGTCGTCGCCGGCAAAGAAGGCGGCCGCCGCGCCGCTGCGCTCGACCAGCGACAGCACCGCATGCGCCTTGTCCGGCGCGTCGGCGGCCATGGCGTTGACCACCATCTTGCCGCCGAAGACCTTCAGCGTGGCCCGCACCGGCGCCAGCAACTCGGCGATCAGCGCCTGCGCCCGTTCACGCTCGCGCGAGAGCCGGTAGTGCAGCGCGATCGACAGGCCCTTGTCCTCGACCGTGACACCCGCCGCGGCCAGGGCGCCCGCGTGGCGCTGGAGCGCGTCGCGCAGCGCGGCCAGCGCCGCCGAGTGCCTGGCCATGCCGGCGGCATCACCGGCATCACCGGCGTCCTCGGCGCCGTGGTTGCCGATCACGTAGGGCGGCTCGAAGCCCAGGCGCTCGCGCACGTCGGCCACCGAGCGGCCGGTGATGATGGCCACCGGCAGCCGCTTGGCCAGCGCGCGCAGGCGCGCGCCCACCGCCTGCGAGATGCGGGCGTCTTCGGGGCGGGCCACGATGGGCGCCAGGGTGCCGTCGAAGTCGAAGGCCACCAGGGGGCGCAGGCGCATCACGGCCGCCAATGCGGCCTCGCCGTCGGGGGTGAACAGGTGCTGCATCATCGGGTGGGGGCGGGTCTCGGGGAGGCGTCAGTCGACATGGTGGCGGCGCACGCGCGCCTCGATGCGCGCGCGCAGGCGCCAGCGCCCGGCGTCGGCCAGCATGCGGCCGGCCCAGCGGAAGACGTTGAACTCCTGCACCGTGCTGCGCAGGCTGGCCATGCGCTCGCGCTGCTCGGCCGGGCCCATGGTGGCGGCCCGGTGCAGCGCATCGGCGGTTTCCTCGACGTGGTAGGGGTTCACGATCAGCGCCTCGGCCAGCTCGCGCGCCGCCCCGGCGAAGCGGCTGAGGATCAGCACGCCCTGCAGGTCGTCGCGCGCGGCGACGAATTCCTTGCACACCAGGTTCATGCCGTCGTGCAGGCTGGTCACCATGCAGATGTCGGCGGCGCGCAGGAGTTCCATCACCGCGTCGTGCTCGTGGTGCTGCGCCAGCAGGTGCACCGGCTGGTAGCCGGGGCGGCCGAAGCGCTGGTTGATGCGCTCGGTCACGCGCTGGATGCGCTCCTGGAAGCTGCGGTACTCGTCCAGCGCCGAGCGGGTGGGCGCGGCCACCTGCACGAAGACGAAGCGGCCGATCCAACTGGGCCACTTCTCGAGCAACCGCTCCACCGCGTTCAGCCGCTCCAGGATGCCCTTGGTGTAGTCGAAGCGGTCCACGCCCACGGCCAGGCACAGGCCGGCGGGCAGGCCCAGGCGCTCGACCACGCGGCGGCGGCATTCGGCCACCGAATGCCAGCCGGCCGTCTCGGCCGGCGTCGGCCATTCGATCGAGATCGGGTAGCTCTCGACCAGGGTCTCCTCGTTCTGGAAGGTGATGGTCGAATGCTCGTGCTCGATGCGCGCCTCGAGGTAGCGATCGACGGTCTCGATGAAGTTCTTGCAGTGGAAGCGGGTGTGGAAGCCCAGGATGGTGCTGCCCAGCATGCCCTGCAAGATCTCGCGCCGCCAGGGGCAGATGCCGAACGACTCCGGGTTCGGCCAGGGGATGTGCCAGAAGGTCAGGATGGTGGCCTGCGGCAGCTTGGCGCGGATCATCGCGGGCAGCAGCGCGAAGTGGTAGTCCTGCACCAGCACGATCGGGTCCTCGCTGCGCGCCTCGGCCACCACCGCGTCGGCAAAGCGCTGGTTGACGGCCTTGTACGCGGCCCAGTCGGACTCGCGGAACACCGGCCGCACATGGGCCACGTGGCACAGCGGCCACAGGCCTTCGTTGGCAAAGCCGTAGTAGTAGCCCTGCTCCTCCTCGGCGGTGAGCCAGACGCGGCGCAGCCGGTATTCGTCCTGGCCCGGCGGCACCAGCACCCGGTCGTGGGCATCGACCACGTCGCGGTCGGCACTGCCGCTGCCGTGGGCCACCCAGGTGCCCGAGCAGGCGCGCATCACCGGCTCGACGGCCGTCACCAGGCCGCTGGCCGGGCGCTTGACGACCACGCCAGCGGCACCGCGCTCGTGGCTGTAGGGCTCGCGGTTGGAGACGACGATGACCTGGTCGCCGTGCAGCTGCGTGTGCAGCAGCGTGCGCAGGCGTTCGGCGTTCCATTCGGTCTCGGGGCCCTGCGAGCGCCGGAACTCGTCTTCCATGTCGCGCAGCCGGGCCCGCAGGTCGGCGGCGAAGGGCGCCAGCTCGGGCGCCGGCATCAGCGGGCTCAACAGGCCCTCGCCGCGCAGGATCGCGCGCACGCCCTTGACCCAGCCGCGCCAGCTCAGCTGGGCCACCACCACGGTGATCAATGCGATCACCATGCCGAGGCCGGCGATCAGGCCGATCAGGTAGCGCCGCGTGTCCTGGCTGCGGCGCTCGATGAAGCTCATGTCCTGCAGCAGGACGAGCTGCGCCACGCGTTCGGTGCCGCGGTCGTTGTCGGCGGCCGCGGCCGGCGGCTCCAGCGTGGGCAGGGCCGCGTCGGGGATCACTTCGGGCGCCGGATTGGTCGGTGCGGACGCCACGGCCGGTGCCGGCTGCGGCCGCTGCGCGATGACGTCGTGCATGCCCACATGCACCGCGCCGCTGGCCAGCGCCAGGCGGGGCTCGGCTTCCACCGACAGGCCGGCGGCACGCACGCAGGACAGGCTGCGCGGAAAGGCGTCGGTGCGCTGCACCAGGCGGCCGTCGGCGTCACACAGGCCGATCGCGACCAGCCGCTCGTCCTGCACCGTGCGCTCGAACAGCGCGCGCAGCCGCGTCGGTGTGCCCGTCGTGATGGCCAGCGCCACCGAATCCGACAGCGCATTGGTCACCAGTTGCCCGCGGCTGTTGAGGTCGCGGCTGAACCAGCGCAGCGTGACCTGGTCCATCAGCGGCACGGCCAGGTAGGCCGCCACGACCAGCGTGCACGCCAGCGGCAGCAGGAACCTGAACTGCAGGGAAAGTGTCTTCAGTCGCATGTCCGGTCGTGGCGCGTCGCGGCGTGGCCCGACGGCGCTTGATCAAGCTGTGCAGGGGCTGTGGGTCGGCATTTTATATGTGTGCAAATATATAGCGGCGATCGGATTGCGCATCATGCGCCCTGAACACGAATCGGCCGCAGTGGCCCTGGCGCCTGCAGTGCGACCGCGCCGGGCCGTGGGTTGGGCTGCGCCGAGCCTGGTCAAGGACCACGGCACCGGCCTGGCCCTGCTGGAGGACGGCCCGATTCGGCAGGCCGAGGCCGGCATGGCGCGCTGGGGCGCCCCGCCGGTGGTCATCCGCGCGCTTCAAGGGGCACCGCTGCAGCAGCGGTGCGTCGAGCGCGCCTGCCTAGCGAGCCTGCCTAGCGCTCCGCCATGCCCAGCTTGTCGAGCAGGCCGTTGAGCTCGTCGAGCGAGCCGAAGGCGATCGCCACCTCGCCCTGCTGGCCGCGCTTGGTGCTGCGGTGGACGCGGATCTCGACCTGCGCGGTCAGCGCGTCGGCCAGCTGCTCTTCCAGCCGCACGATGTCGCGCGACTTCTCCTGCTTCACCCGCAGCAGCGGTGCCTGGCGGCCCGAGGTGTCGGAATGCGCCTGCACCTTGGCCACCAGCTTCTCGGCCTCGCGCACGCTGAGCTTCTTGGCCACGATCTCGGTGGCGCTGGCCACCTGCTGGCCGGCGTCCAGCCCCAGCAGCGCGCGGGCATGGCCCATGTCCAGGTCACCGGCCATCAGCATCTGCTGCACCGGCGCCGTCAGGTTGAGCAGGCGCAGCAGGTTGCTGGCGGCGCTGCGCGAGCGGCCCACCGCCTGCGCGGCTTGCTCGTGGGTCAGGTTGAACTCGGCCACCAGGCGCTGCAGGCCCTGCGCTTCTTCCAGCGGGTTGAGATCCTCGCGCTGGATGTTCTCGATCAGCGCCATCACCGCGGCGGCTTCGTCGGGCACTTCCTTGACGAGCACCGGCACCTCGTCCAGGCCCGCCAGCTTGGCCGCGCGGAAGCGCCGCTCGCCGGCGATGATCTCGTAGCCCTTGGCGCCGACCGGCCGCACCAGGATCGGCTGCATGATCCCCTGGCTCTTGATGCTCTCGGCCAGCTCGTAGAGCGAGCCCTCGTCCATGCGCGTGCGCGGCTGGTACCTGCCGGCCTGCAGTTGCGTGAGCTTGAGGGTGGTGGGGCGCGAGGCGTCGGCCGGCGCGGCATCGGCCACGCGGGGGCCGAGCAGCGCCTCGAGGCCGAGGCCGAGGCCCTTGGGTTTCTTGGTGACCATGGGGGCGGATTGTCGGTGATCAGCCATGGCGCGGGTCACCGGGTAACTGGGTGGGCAGACCGGCGCGCCGCAGCAGTGCGCGCAGCAGGTCCTGCCCCTCGGGCCAGTCGCCCAGGCCGCTGTCGCCGTTGATGTGGCCCGCCGCGCCCAGGCTGGTGATCTCGCAGCCCCAGTCGGCGGCGGTCTGCAGGCAACGCGCGGCATCGCTGAACGGGTCGTCGGCGCTCAGCACCGCGGTGGCGGGCATCGGCAGGGCCTGGCGCGAGACCGGCGCCCAGCCCTGCACCTGCGGCGGGGCGTCGGGCCGCTCCAGGTCGGGCGGCGCCACCAGCAGCGCGGCGGCCACGCGGTCGGCATGCCGGGTGTGCGCGGCCCAGGCCGCCACCAGGTGGCAGCCCAGGCTGTGCGCCACCAGCACCGTGGGGCGCGGGTCGTCCAGCAGGCTGTCTTCCAGCCGGGCCATCCAGTCGCCGCGGCGCGGCCACCACCAGTCGTCCTGCTGCAGCCGCTCGAAGCCGTGCAGCGCCTCCCAGCGGGTCTGCCAGTGGCCAGGGCCGGAGTTCTGCCAGCCGGGCAGCAGCAAGATTCGCGGCGATGTCATGGGGCTTGCCTTATCCTTGCGGGTTCACCCTCATTGTGACCAACCGGAACGCGCCATGACCTACAACATCTTCGTCGACGGACAGGAAGGCACCACCGGCCTTCGCATCCACGAGATGCTGGCGCGCCGCAGCGACGTGCAGGTGCTGCGCATCGATGCCGACAAGCGCAAGGACAGCGCCGAGCGCGCCCGCCTGCTGAACGCCGCCGACGTGGCCTTCCTGTGCCTGCCCGATGCCGCCGCGCGTGAAGCGGCGGCGCTGGTGACCAACCCCAACACCTGCGTGATCGACGCCAGCACCGCGCATCGCACCGTGCCGGGCTGGACCTACGGCCTGCCCGAGCTGGCCGCCGGCCAGCGCGACCTGCTGCGCGCGGCCAAGCGCATCGCCAACCCGGGCTGCCATGCCACGGCCTTCGTCGTGCTGCTGCGCCCGCTGGTCGATGCCGGCCTGGTGGCGGCCGACGCGCTGATCAGCGCCACGTCGATCACCGGTTATTCGGGCGGCGGCAAGCAGATGATCGCCCAGTACGAGGCCGGCGGCGATGCCCAGCTGCAAGCGCCGCGGCCCTACGGCCTGACGCTGCAGCACAAGCACCTGCCCGAGATGGCGGCCCACACGGGGCTGGCGATGCCCCCGGTGTTCATGCCGGTGGTGGCCAATTTCTACAAGGGGCTGGCGGTGAGCGTGCCGCTGCACCTGGGGCAGCTGCGGCCCGGCACCACGCCGGCGATGCTGCAGCAGGCGCTGGCGGCGCACTATGCCGGCGAGCGCTTCATCCGCGTGATGCCGCTGAGTGACCCGGCCACGCTGGAAGGCGGCTTCTTCGATGTGCAGGCCAACAACGACACCAACCGCTGCGATCTGTTCGTCTTCGCCAACGACCGCCAGGTGCTGCTGCTGTCGCGCCTGGACAACCTGGGCAAGGGCGCCAGTGGTGCGGCGGTGCAGTCGATGAACGTGCACCTGGGATTGGACGAAGGGCTCGGCCTGTGAGCTGACGGCCGGTTTGGTGGCCGGCTTGCGGATCAGTCCAGCCTGAAGCGCTGCGCCGCCAGCCCATCCGGCGCAGGCCCGTTGATCTCACCGCCCACCCACAGCCAGCGCACCGGGTGGCCGAAGCCGACGCTGCGTTGCGCCAGCGCCGTCAGGCAGGGGCGCAGGGTGTCTTGAGCACCGGCATCGGCCAGCAGCAGCGTGGCGCGGCGCGGGGCCCACAGCGTTTGCAGTCGGTCCAGCGCCGCTGGGGTGGTGATCACCCAGCCGGCGTCCCACGGGTCGGTGGGCTGGCGCGCACGCCACCACATCGCGTCGTGCAGCTTCACGCCCAGGCGGAAGGCCAGGCCGGCGGCGCGGCCGGGCAGGGCTTCGAGCCGGTGGCTGCCGTCGATCCGGCGCGCGAAGGCCTCGGCCCAGGCGGCGAGCGTTGGGTGGTCGCCGTTGTCCGGTCCGTGCAGCGCGCCCACGGCCAGCCGATGGTCCACCCCCAGCGGCACCACGGATTGCGCCCGCAGGGCCTGCCCCTGTGCGGCGCCGCGGTGGCACCAGGCCAGCAGCCGCTCGGTGGTGGCCGCCTGGCCTGCCAGCCGCGCCGCCTCGTCCGACCCCGCCGGCTGGCGCACGGTGCCGAAGGCGCTGTACTCGGGCAGCAGGCTTTCCA
>JAURXG010000043.1 GCA_030654555.1 Aquabacterium sp. | reverse complement strand
CGTGGGGGCGGCGCAGGCGCAAGGGCCTGGGCGGGCGCCGCGGTGGCAGCACCGGGTCCCGCAGCGCCGGGCCGGGCCGGGCCAGACCGGGCTATCGGTGGTGACCCAGCCGCCGACGGCGCCTCGAACAACAAAAGCTGCTGTGTGTCGTCTGGCCGTCCGGAGCTGCCCATGGGCATTGATTCTACGAAGCGGACGCCTGCCTGGCGCCGGGCGGCGCTGCCCCCGGGTAGGCCTCGGGGTCGAGCCGGCGCATCTCGGCTTCGATCCACTGTTCCACCTCGACCATCAACTCGTCGTGGCGACGGCCGGTCACCGGGATCGGCCGGCCGATCGACACGTCGATCATGCCGGGGCGCAGCAGCCAGCTCTTGCGCGGCCAGCACTTGGCCGAGGTGACGGCGATCGGCACGATCGGCGTGCCGGTGGTCACCGCCAGCCGCGAGGCGCCGGTTTTGTACTCGCCCTTGGCGCCCCGGTCGCTGCGTGTGCCCTCGGGGAACATGATCACCCAGTTGCCCTGGCCCATCAGCCGCTTGCCCTGGGCCAGCACCTTGCCCCAGGCCTCGGTGCGGCGGCTGCGGTCGATGTGGATCATGTCCATGCGGCCGATCGCCCAGCCGAAGAACGGCACCCACAGCAGCTCGCGCTTGAAAACGTAGGCCAGCGGGTGCGGCATGATCGCCGGGAAGGCGAAGGTCTCCCAGGTGCTCTGGTGCTTGGGCGCCAGCAGCACCGCGGCGTTGGCATCGGCGGCGGTGGGCAGGTGCTCCATGCCGGTCACCCGATAGTCGACGCCGCAGATCCACTTGGCACCCCAGATCGTGGCCTTCAGCCAGCCGGCGCACAGCCAGTACATCGGCGCGCCACGCTGGAAGATCGAGAAGACCACGGCCACCAGCGCCCAGGGGATCAGCGTGACCAGCAGGTACAGGATGTAGAGCGCACTGCGCAGGTAGATCATTCGGTGGGCTCGGTTCTGGAGGTGGCGCCGCGCGACAGCAGGTATTCGGCAAAGGCGGGCAGATCGTCGTGCACCCGCGTGCCGGGCACCTGGCTGGCCAGCTGCTGCACCTGCTGGGCGTCCAGCCCGGCGGCACGGCCGGTCAGCACCAGGTGCGGCTCGCAGCCCGCGGCGTGTGCGGCCTGCAGGTCACGCAGGGTGTCGGCCACCATCGGCACCTGCTTGAGGTCGATGCCGTAGCGCTTGCCGATGTCGCGCAGCAGGCCGGGCTGGGGCTTGCGGCAATCGCAGTGGTCTTCGGGCGTGTGCGGGCAGAAGAACACCGCGTCGATGCGCCCGCCCGCCGCCATCAAGCACTTCAGCATGTGGGCATGCACGGCATTGACCGAGGCCATGTCGATCATGCCGCGGCCGATGCCCGACTGGTTGGTGGCCACCACCGCATGCCAGCCGGCATGGTTCATGCGCGCCACCGCCTCCAGCGCACCGGGAATGGGGTACCACTCCTCGGGCGCCTTGACGTGGTCGTCGCGGAAATCGTTGAGGATGCCGTCGCGGCCGAGGATCACGAGCTTGACGACGTGTTGCATGGTGGTGGTCTTGGCGGGTCGCTCGGCGTCGCGGTGGTGAGATGCATCAGGCCGCGAGGCGGGCCAGGTCGGCGACGCGGTTCATCGCCGCATGCAGCGCGGCCAGCAGCGCCAGCCGGTTGGCGCGCAAGGCCGGGTCGTCGGCGTTGACCATCACGCCGTCGAAGAAGGCATCGACCGGCGCCTTCAGCCCGGCCAGCACCTGCAGCGACGCGGCATAGTCGCCGCTCTCGAACACCGCATCGGCCACCGGCGCCAGCGAGGCCAGCGCGGCCTGCAGTGCGGCCTCGGCGGGCTCGACCAGCAGCGCGACGTCCACCTTCGCAGCGGCACCACCCTCGCTCTTCTTCAGGATGTTGCCCACCCGCTTGTTGGCCGCGGCCAGCGGCGCGGCCTCGGGCAGCGCGGCAAAGGCGCGCACCGCCGCCAGCCGGCGCGGCACCTCGCCCAGGCGCGTGGGGCGCAGCGCCAGCACCGCATCCACCTCCTGCGCGCTGTAACCCTGCTCGCGCAGCGCCACCGCCAACCGGTCGGCCAGGAAGCCGGCCAGCGGCTCGGCCACCGGCACGCTCTGGTGCTCGGGCGCGAAGACGCCCTGCGCGGCGGCGATCAGCTCGTCGAGCTGCAGCGGCAGGTTCTTCTCGATCAGGATGCGGATCACGCCCAGCGCGTGGCGGCGCAGCGCGAACGGGTCCTTGTCGCCGGTGGGCAGCGCGCCGATGCCGAACAGGCCCACCAGCGTCTCCAGCTTGTCGGCCAGTGCCAGCACCGTGCCGGTGTGGTTGCGCGGCAGCGCGTCGCCGGCGAAGCGCGGCTTGTAGTGGTCCTCGATGGCGATGGCCACGCCGTCGCGCAGGCCCTCGTGGCGAGCGTAGTAGCCACCCATGATGCCCTGCAGCTCGGGGAACTCGCCCACCATGTCGGTCAGCAGGTCGGTCTTGGCCAGGCGCGCCGCCTGCTGCACCTTGTGGTCGAGCATGTCGAACTCGTCCTTGGCCTCCACCGTGTACGGCAGCGTGTGCTCGCGCAGCTGGTTGACGATGGCATGGGCGATGGCGCGCACGCGCTCGGCACGCTCGCCCTGGCTGCCCAGCTTGCCGTGGTAGACCACCTTGGCCAGGCCGGCCACGCGCGACTCCAGCGTCTTCTTGCGGTCCTGGTCGAAGAAGAACTTGGCATCGGCCAGGCGCGGGCGCACCACCCGCTCGTTGCCGCCGACCACCGCGCTGGCATCGGCCGGGCGGATGTTGCTGACCACCAGGAAACGGTGCGTCAGCTTGCCGGCCGCGTCCAGCAGCGGAAAGTACTTCTGGTTGGCCTTCATCGTCAGGATCAGGCACTCGGGCGGCACGGCCAGGAACTCGGGCTCGAACTGGCACAGCAGCACGTTCGGCCGCTCGACCAGCGCCGTCACCTCATCGAGCAGCGCGTCGTCGTCGATGGGCTTCAGGCCGGCACCGGCGCTGGCGGCCACCGCCGCCAGCTGGCGCGCGATCTCGGCGCGCCGTTCGGCGAAGCTGGCGATCACCGCGCCTTCGTCGGCCAACTGCTGGGCATAACGGTCGGCATCGTGCAGCACCACCGGGCTGACCGCCGCCTCGAAGCGGTGGCCGTGGGTGAAACGGCCGGCCTGCAGGCCCAGCGCCGTGACCGGCACCACCGCGTCGCCATGCAGCGCCACCAGGCCATGCGCCGGGCGCACGAAGTGCACCGTCGTCCAGCCGGGGCGGAAGTCGGCCTCGGTGCCGGTCTCGAGCTGGTAGCTCATCACCTTGGGAATCGGCAGCTTGGCCAGCGTCTCGGCCAATGCCTTCTGCAGGCCCTCGGCCAGCGTGGCGCCGGGCACCAGGCTGTCGAGGAACAGCGCCTCGGCCTTGCCGTCGGGTGCGCGCTTCAGGCTGGGCACAACGGCGGCATCGGCGCCCAGCGCGGCCAGCTTCTTCAGCAGCGCGGGCGTGGGCTGGCCGGCGGCGTCCAGCGCCACGGCCACCGGCATCAGCTTCTGCAACACCGAGCGGTCGGCGGCCTTGGACGCCACCGCGCTCACCTGCGCCGCCAGCCGCCGCGGCGACGCGAACGGCGTCACCACCGAGGCCTCGCCCAGCAGCCCTTGCGCCTTCAGCCCGGCGGCCAGCCCGGCGGCAAAGGCCTCGCCCAGCTTCTTCAGCGCCTTGGGCGGCAGCTCTTCGACGAACAGTTCGACCAGCAGGGTCTTCATGACGGTGCTCATGGTTCAGGCCGCTTTCTTCTGGGCGATCTGCGCCAGCACTTCGTCGGCCCAGTCCCTGGGCGCCATCGGGAAGCCCAGCCGGGCGCGGCTGTCGAGGTAACTCTGCGCCACCGCCCGTGCCAGGTTGCGGATGCGGCCGATGTAGGCGGCACGCTCGGTGACGCTGATCGCGCCACGCGCGTCCAGCAGGTTGAAGCTGTGGCCGGCCTTCAACAATTGCTCGTAGGCCGGCAGCGCCAGCGATTGCTGCATCAGGTGCTGGCTCTGCTTTTCATGCGCGGCGAAGGCCTGCAGCAGGAAGGCCACGTCACTGTGCTCGAAGTTGTAGGTGCTCTGCTCCACCTCGTTCTGGTGGAACACGTCGCCGTAGGTCAATCGGCCCCCAAAGCCAGCGCTGCGCGCCGGCTCACCCCCCGAGGGGGGCGCGCCCGCTTGGGAGCGGCCCGGCGCGGGCGCCCCGTCGGTGTAGACCAGGTCGTAGACGTTGTCGACACCCTGCAGGTACATCGCCAGGCGCTCCAGGCCGTAGGTGATCTCGCCGGTGATGGGCTTGCAGTCGATGCCGCCCACCTGCTGGAAATAGGTGAACTGCGTCACCTCCATGCCGTTGAGCCAGACCTCCCAGCCCAGGCCCCAGCAGCCCAGCGTGGGGTTCTCCCAGTCGTCCTCGACGAAGCGGATGTCGTTGGCCTTCAGGTCGAAGCCCACCGCCTCCAGCGAGCCCAGGTACAGCTCGAGGATGTTGGCCGGTGCGGGTTTCAGCACCACCTGGTACTGGTAGTAGTGCTGCAGGCGGTTGGGGTTGTTGCCGTAGCGGCCGTCCTTGGGGCGGCGGCTGGGCTGCACGTAGCCGGCCTTCCAGGGCTCGGGGCCCAGCGCGCGCAGAAAGGTGGCGGTGTGGCTGGTGCCGGCGCCCACTTCCATGTCGTAGGGCTGCAGCAGTGCGCAGCCCTGCTGGCCCCAATAGTCTTGCAGGCGGAGGATCAGTTGCTGGAAGGTGAGCATGTCGGCAGGCCGCAGGCAGCGGGTGCCGCCAGGCGGCGCACCCTCGCCGTGCGCTTTTGGGGCGGGTTTGGAGGCGGAGTAAGCCGGTGAGTTTACCGGGCCGTTACACACCGATGCGCCGCCGCGTGGGCAGCAGCAGGCCCACCGCCGCCAGCGCCCACAGCGGCCACAGCCCGGCCGCGCCCGCCCAGCGCGCAAACGGCGTCAGGCCCTCGCGGCCCTGCACCTCGGCCTGCAGCACGCCGCGGCTGAACGGCGGCAGCTGCGCAGTGACCACGCCGCGGTGGTCGATCACCGCGGTGGCGCCGGTGTTGGTGGCGCGCAGCATCGGCCGCTGCAGCTCCAGGCTGCGAAAGCGCGAGAGGTTCAGGTGCTGCGGAATGGCGATGGTGTCGCCGAACCAGCCGATGTTGCTGATGTTGGCCAGGATCGTGGGGGCGCTGCGCTCGTCGGTGAAGCGCCGTGCCAGCTCTTCGCCGAACAGGTCTTCGTAGCAGATGTTGGGCGCCACCCGCGCGCCGCGCACCGCGAAAGAGGGCGGGTGGCGCGGGCCGCGGTTGAAGTCGCCCAGCGGGATGTTCATCAGCTCGGTGAACCAGCGGAATCCGGTGGGGATGAACTCACCGAAGGGCACCAGGTGGGTCTTGTCGTAGCGGTAGCCGGCGCCGGGCGCGACGTTGGCAAACGCCGCCGAGAGGCCGACCACCGAGTTGGTGTAGCCCAGCTCGTAGCTGCCCAGCGGCACGCCCACCAGCGCGGCGGGGCCGTCGGCGCGGCCGAAGTGCCGCTGCAAGCCGGCCCAGTAGCCGGGCACCAGTTCGGCCAGCTGGTCGGGCAGCAGCGGCACCGCGGTCTCGGGCGTGATCACCAGGTCGGCACGCGCTGCGGTCAGCGCCTGCGCCACCCAGGCCAGCGCCTCGGGCAGGCGGTCGACGGCGAATTTCTCGTCCTGCGCCACGTTGGTCTGCAGCAGCGCCACCTGCAGCGTCTGGCCGGGACGGGTGAACTCGGGCACGCCGCGCCACAGCCCCCAGGCCGCCGGCCCGGCCAGCAGCGACACGGCGATGGCCACGGCAGGCCAGACCGGTGGCGCCACCGGCGTGCCGATGCCACCGTCCACAACCCCCCGGGTGCGCGCCACGCGCAGCGCAAACCCCAGCGCCGCGCCGGCCCAGGCCAGCAAAGCGCCGATGGCGTACACCCCCAGCCACGGCGCCAGCACGGCCAGCGGGCCGTCGACCTGGGTGTAACCACTCGCGGCCCAGGGGAAGCCGGTGAAGAACACGCCGCGCGCCAGCTCGGCGGCCAGCCAGGCGGCGGCAAAGCGGCTGGCATCGACCAGCGGCCGGCCGCTGTACCGCCGCGCCACCCAGGCCATCGCCGCACCCAGGTAGATCGCCAGCGCGGCCGACAGCAGCGCCACCGCCGCCACCGCCAGCGGCGCGGGCAGGCCGCCATAGCGGTGCAGGCTGATGAACAGCCACCAGGTGGCCGCCCCCAGCCAGGCGCCGCCAAAGGCCCAGCCCAGCGCGGCGGCGCGGCGCGGCGTGGCGCCGGCCACCAGCCAGGCCAGCAGCGCGATGGCCGCCAGCGGCGCTGGCCACGCGGCGGTGTGGATGCAGGCCCGCGTCTGCAGCGCGCCAGCGGCGGCGGCCAGCGCCAG
>JAURXG010000037.1 GCA_030654555.1 Aquabacterium sp. | reverse complement strand
ATAGCGCATCGTGTCGTAACCTTCACGCTCGCCCTTGAACGGGCCGTCGACCGCGATGCGCACGCCGCGCGGCTGGCCGAAGTAGATGTCGCCGGTCAGCTCGCGGATGATCAGGATGTCCAGGCCAGCCACCAGCTCGGGCTTGAGGCTGGAGGCATGCGTCAGCTGCTCGTAGCAGATCGCCGGGCGGAAGTTGGCGAACAGGCCCAGGTGCTTGCGCAGCCCCAGGATGGCCTGCTCGGGGCGGAACTGGCGCTCGAGCTTGTCGTACTTCCAGTCGCCGACGGCGCCGAACAGCACCGCGTCGCTGTCCTTGGCCAGGGCCAGCGTGGCCTCGGGCAGCGGGTGGCCGTGGGCCTCGTAGGCGGCGCCGCCGACCAGTGCGGTCTCGGTCTCGAAGCTCAGGTCGAGCACGGCCAGCACCTTGACGGCCTCGGCCATGATCTCGGTGCCGATGCCGTCGCCCGGCAGGATGGCGATCTTCATGTCAGTTCTTTCTGGAAGGGGATGCGGTCAGAGTTCGCGGTGGGCCAGCCAAGGCATCCTGGCGATGCGCTCGGCCTCGAAGGCCTTGATCTTGTCGGCATGGCGCAGCGTGAGGCCGATGTCGTCGAAACCGTTGACCAGGCAGTACTTGCGGAAGGCCTGCACCTCGAACGGGATCTCGCTGCCGTCAGGCTTGACCACCACCTGCCGCGGCAGGTCGATCGTCAGCTGGTAGCCGACGAAGCCGTAGACCTCGTCGAACAGCCGCGACACCACCTCTTCGGGCAGCACGATCGGCAGCAGGCCGTTCTTGAAGCAGTTGTTGAAGAAGATGTCGGCGTAGCTGGGCGCGATGATGGCGCGAAAGCCGTATTGATCCAGCGCCCACGGGGCGTGCTCGCGGCTGGAGCCGCAGCCGAAGTTCTTGCGTGCCAGCAGCACCGAGGCCCCGGCGTAGCGCGGCTGGTTCAGCACGAAGTCCGGGTTCGGCTTGCGCGAGGCCGGGTCTTGCCCCGGCTCGCCCTTGTCGAGGTAGCGCCATTCGTCGAACAGGTTCTGGCCGAACCCGGTGCGGGCGATCGACTTCAGGAACTGCTTGGGGATGATGGCGTCGGTGTCGACGTTGGCACGGTCCATCGGGGCCACGAGGCCCTTGTGCACGGTGAATGCTTGCATGTTGGTTCCTGCGCGCGGCGCCGTTCGGCGTCACGCTGGTGGGTTCACTTCTTTGCCGCGCCTTCGATCACCTGGCCGCCCTTCTGGATGTCCTGGCCCACGCCTTTGACGGTGTTGCAGGCGGTCAGGGCGAGCACGGCGGAAACGACGAGGATCAGACGGGTCATGGTGAGCTCCTTGATGAAAGTGGGGGTTTCAGGCGATGCGGCGGATGTCGACGAAATGGCCGTTCAGCGCGGCGGCGGCGGCCATCGCCGGGCTGACCAGGTGGGTGCGGCCGCCGGCGCCCTGGCGGCCTTCGAAGTTGCGGTTGCTGGTGCTGGCGCAGCGTTCGCCGGGCTCCAGCCGGTCGGCGTTCATCGCCAGGCACATGCTGCAGCCGGGCTCGCGCCACTCGAAGCCGGCGGCCTTGAAGACCTCGTGCAGGCCTTCGGCCTCGGCCTGCGCCTTCACCAGGCCCGAGCCCGGCACCACCATCGCCAGCTTGACGTTGCTGGCCACGCGCCCGCCGATGCGGCGCACCACGGCGGCGGCTTCGCGCATGTCCTCGATGCGGCTGTTGGTGCAGCTGCCGATGAACACCTTGTCGATGCGGATGTCGGCGATGGGCTTGTTGGGCTCCAGGCCCATGTAGACCAGCGCGCGCTCGATGGCGCCGCGCTTGACGTCGTCCTTTTCCTTGTCGGGATCGGGCACGCGGTCGTCGATGGACAGCACCATCTCGGGGCTGGTGCCCCAGGTGACCTGCGGCTTCAGGGTGTTGGCATCGATCTCGACCACCGCGTCGAAGTGCGCGCCCTCGTCGCTGCGCAGCGTGCGCCACAGCGCGGCCGCGTGCTCGAACTCCAGACCCTTGGGCGTGAACGGCCGGCCCTTGACGTACTGGATGGTGGTCTCGTCCACGCCCACCAGCCCGGCGCGCGCGCCGGCCTCGATGGCCATGTTGCAGACCGTCATGCGGCCTTCCATGCTCAGCGCACGGATCGCGCTGCCGCCGAATTCGATGGTGTAGCCGGTGCCGCCGGCGGTGCCGATCTTGCCGATCACGGCCAGCACGATGTCCTTGGCCGTCACGCCGACCGGCAAGGCGCCGTCGACCTGCACCAGCATGGCCTTGGATTTCTTTTGCAGCAGGGTTTGCGTGGCCAGCACGTGTTCGACTTCG
>JAURXG010000036.1 GCA_030654555.1 Aquabacterium sp. | reverse complement strand
GTGGCGGCGCAGAAGGCGGGTTATTTCGACGCCGAGATCGTGCCTGTCAGCATTGCCCAGAAAAAGGGCGATCCGATCATCGTCAGCAAGGACGAACATCCCCGCGAAACCAGCCTGGAAGCGCTGGCCAAGCTGAAGGGGGTGGTGCGCCCCGACGGCACGGTGACCGCCGGCAACGCCAGCGGCGTGAACGACGGCTGCTGCGCGTTGCTGCTGGCCAGCGAGTCGGCCGCGGCGCGCCACGGCCTGACGCCGCGCGCCCGCGTGGTGGGCATGGCCACCGCCGGCGTGGCGCCGCGCATCATGGGCATCGGCCCGGCGCCGGCCACGCGCAAGGTGCTGGAACTCACCGGCCTGAGCCTGGCGCAGATGGACGTGATCGAGCTCAACGAGGCCTTCGCCGCACAAGGCCTGGCGGTGCTGCGCGACCTGGGCCTGGCCGACGACGATGCGCGTGTCAACGCCTGGGGCGGCGCCATCGCGCTGGGCCATCCGCTGGGCGCCAGCGGCGCGCGGCTGGCCACCACCGCGGTGAGCCAGCTGCACCAGCGCGGCGGCCGCTACGCGCTGTGCACCATGTGCATCGGCGTGGGCCAGGGCATCGCGGTGGTGCTCGAGCGGGTCTGAGCCGCCGATGCCGGACCGGCGGGCCGATGATGGCCCGCCGCCGGCCTGCCGCTTACTTCGCCGGGGCCTGCATCGCCATGGGGTGGCCATGGCGACCGTGACGGCCCTGCGGCGCGCGATCGGCCAGCGCCTTCTGCTCGGGCGTCAGCACCGCGAACAACTCGGCGCGCGCCGCGTCACGCTCGGCGTGCAGCTTCTGCATCGCCTCGCGCTGCGCGCTCATGTCGGCCGGCGCCTTGCCGTCCTTCATCTGCGCCTGCATCGTGGCTCGCAGGGTCTGGCGTGCCTCGGCCTGCTGGCGCATGGTCGCCTCGAACTTCGACCAGGCCGGCTCCTGCTCGGCGGTGATCTTCAGCGCGGCCTTGAACTCGGCCATCCTCGTGGCATGCTGGGCGGGGTCACCGCCGGCCATCCGGCCCATGCCCATGCCGGGGCCCATCGCCGGCCCATGTCCCATCATGCCGGGGCCCATGCCCTGGCCGGGCTGCATGCCCTGGCCCATGCCCATGCCCTGATGGGCAAAGGCGGCGGGAACGGCAACCAGTGCGCCGATGGCCATCGTGATGGCGATGATCTTGGTGGTGGTCTTCATGATGCGTGTCCTTCAAAGGGTCGTTGTAGAAGCGGTGGGCAGTGAGGCTGCCCGCCGCTCCGTTGCAGAAGATCCCTTCGCAACGGGGTCCATTGAAGCGCCGCCGTGTAAGTCCGGTGTGTCAGGGCCCGGCTGTTTTGTCGCGCCGTGCGTCGGCCCGGCGGCTTGACATGCTGTGTTACTTTTCTCGTGCGCCGCGGGCGTGCAGGCCGCGGGCGGACGCGGTGCAATGGTGGCCATGGACCCGACGATGGAACGAAGCGACCACATCCTGATCGTCGACGACGACGGCGAGATCCGCAGCCTGCTCACGCGCTACCTCGAGAAGAACGGGCTGCGCGCCACCGCGGTGGGCGACGGCCGGGCGATGTGGCGCGCGCTCGACGACGGTGCCTTCGACCTGATCGTGCTCGATCTGATGCTGCCCGGCGACGACGGCCTGACGCTGTGCCGCATGCTGCGCGGCAGGAGCGACATCCCGGTGATCATGCTCACCGCGCGTGGTGACGAGACCGACCGCATCGTCGGCCTGGAGATGGGCGCCGACGACTACCTGCCCAAGCCGTTCTCCGCGCGTGAACTGCTGGCGCGCATCAAGACCATCCTGCGCCGCACCCGCAGCCTGCCGCCCAACCTGCAGCCGCAGGACGAGACCCTGCTGCGCTTTGCCGGCTGGACGCTGGACACGGCGCGCCGCGAGCTGCGGTCGCCCACGGGCGAGGCACTGCCCATCGGCGGCGCCGAGTACAAGCTGCTGCGGGTGCTGCTGGCCCATCCCAACCGGGTGCTCAGCCGCGACCAGCTGCTCGACTTGAGCCAGGGCCGCGAGGCCGATCCGCTGGACCGCAGCATCGACGTGCAGATCAGCCGCCTGCGCCAGCGCCTGGGCGACGACCCGCGCGCGCCGGCGCTGATCAAGACGGTGCGCGGCGAGGGCTACGTGCTGTCGGTGCCGGTGGACCGCGCATCGTGAGGGCGGTTGCCAAGGCCGCTGTCGCGCGCTGGTTGCCGGGCTCGCTGTTCGGCCGCCTGATGGGCGTGCTGGCCATCGGCCTGCTGCTGGCGCAGGGCCTGAGCGCGCTGATCAACGTGGCCGAGCGCGACCGCCTGGTGGCCGGCAGCTTCGGCCTGCAGCCGGCGCAGCGCATCGCCGACGTCGTCAAGCTGCTCGACGCGCTGGGCGATGCCGAGCGCGCGCAGGTGGTGGCGGTGTTCCGCGTGCCGCCGCTGGTGCTGTCGCTGCAGGACGCGCCGCTGCTGCCCGAGGCCGACGCCGCAGGCTGGCGCGGCGCGATGTTCTCGGCCCGCCTGCGCGCCGCGCTGGGTGACGACCGCGCCGTGC
>JAURXG010000005.1 GCA_030654555.1 Aquabacterium sp. | reverse complement strand
GCAGCCCCACGCGCCGCCGCACCCGCCGCGCCGACCCGCGCCCGGGCCGTGCGCCGCTGCTGCTGCCCTCGCGCGCCGAGTCGCTGATGACCTGGAGCGAGCATGTGCCGCTGGACCGCGCCAGCGACGACGAGGACGACGGCCAGGCGCAGGCGGCGGCCGACGACATGGAGCAGCTCACCCTCAGCCGCGACGGCGCCGCGCCGGCCTCGCGGGTGAAGTTCGACCTCGACCTGCCCAGCGCCAGCGCCGACGACCTGCCGCTGGGCGATGGCGAGACCCGGCCCGAATGGGACTGGAAGCAGCAGCGCCTGCGTGCCGACCACTGCCGCGTGGCCACGGTGATGGCGCTGCCCGGCGCGCCCTACCTGCCGCCGCCCGCGCTGCGCGCCACCGCGCGGCGCATCCGCCGGCGGCTGGAGGTGCTGCGCGCCGGCGCGCATTGGCAGCGTGCCTGCGCCGATGGCGACGACCTCGACCTCGACGCCTGGGTGCGCCACAGCAGCGAGGTGCGCGGCGGCGCCACGCCGGGCGACCCCCCGGTATTCAACCGCCGCACCCGCGGCGAACGCAGCCTGGCCACGCTGCTGCTGGCCGACCTGTCGCTGTCGACCGATGCGTATGTCGACAACGACGCCCGGGTGATCGACGTGATCCGCGAGTCGTTGTTCGTCTTCGGCGAGGCGCTGGCCGGCACCGGCGATGCGTTCTCGATGCTGGGCTTCAGCTCGGTCAAGCGTGGTCATGTGCGCATGCAGCACCTGCTGGGCTTCGACGAGCCCTGGAACGCCGCGGCCCAGGCGCGTGTGGGTGCCATCAAGCCGGGTTACTACACCCGCATGGGCGCCGCGCTGCGGCTGGCCACCCGGCGCCTGGCGGCGCGGCCCGAGCGCCAGCGCCTGCTGCTGCTGCTGACCGACGGCAAGCCCAACGACATCGACGTCTACGAAGGCCGCTGGGGCCTGGAGGACACGCGCCATGCGGTGCTGGAGGCCCGCGCCGCGGGCCTGACGCCGTTCTGCCTGAGCATCGACGAAGAGGCGCACGACTACCTGCCGCACCTGTTCGGCCGCCGCGGCTGGGCGCAGGTGCAGCGGCCGGCCGAACTGCCGACCCGGCTGGCCGCGGTGTACGCCAGCCTGACCCGGGGCGAGCGCGCCGCATGATCCGGGAACCGCCGGCGCCCGCCCCGGGCCCGGCCGGGTCCGAGCCCGTGTCCGGTGCGCCCGGCGCGGTCCCGGGGTGGCTTCCGTCACAATCGCAGGTTGATTTCGACGGAAGCCTTGTGGACACCCGAGCCTTTGACCTGCCGCGCTACCTCGCGGTGCTGCCCCTGTTCAGCGACCTGAGCCAGCCCGAACTCGAGCGCCTGGCGCAGGGCTGCCACCTGCGCCGCCTGGTGCGCGGCGAAACGCTGTTCCGCGTCGGTCAGCCCTGCGAGGAGTTCCACGTCACCGTCACCGGCCAGGTCAAGCTCTTCGCCGTCTCGCCCGCCGGCCAGGAGAAGGTGATCGAGCTGCTGGGCCCGGGCACCAGCTTCGCCGAGGCGCTGATGTTCACCGGCCAGCCCTACATCATCAACGCCCAGGCGCTGACCGATTCGCTGGTGCTCAGCGTGGGCAAGCAGGCGGTGGTCAAGGAGATCGAGCAGGACGCGCGCTTCGCGATGCGCATGCTGGCCGGCATCTCGCGCCGGTTGCACGGCCTGGTGCACGACGTGCAGGCCTATGCCCTGCACAGCGGCATGCAGCGCGTGATCGGCTACCTGCTTCGCGACCAGACGGCCGAGGACTGCGTCAGCGGCGAGGTCATCACCGTGTCGCTGCCGGTCAGCAAGGCGGTGATCGCCTCGCGGCTGTCGCTGACGCCCGAGTACTTCTCGCGCGTGCTGCACGAGCTGGAGGACGCCAAGCTGATCGAGGTGGACAAGCGCGACATCCACATCCTCGACGCCGGCCGGCTGTCGCGCTACCCCAACCCCTGACGCCCCTGCGTCAGCGCGGCCCGGCTGCCTGGCGCAGCAGCGTCCAGCGCGCCGTGTCGTAGACCGCCCAGCCCTCGGGGGCCGGCAGCGCCAGCTGCCAGCGTGCACCGCCCGACCCGGCCTCCCACCACAAGGCGGTGCCGGCCAGCGGCGAGGCCGCGGAGGCCGGCAGCGGCAGCCGCGCCACCGCGCGGCGGATGTCGAGGTGCAGCACCACGGCCGTTGCCGCGCCGCCGGGCGCATCGGGAGCCTCGGCGCCCACCAGCCACGGCACCCGCGGATCGAAGAACGCCGCCACCCAGGGCCGCTCCAGCCGGCTGCGGCGGAGGCCCAGAAAGCCCGGCCGCGCCAGGCCCTCGCCCATGCGGTAGTCGTGCACCAGGCCATCGAAGATCGGCTCGGCCGCGGGGTCGACGCTGATCTCCCACAGCTCGGGCAGGCCGCTCAGCGCCACCACGAAGCTGCGGCGTCGCGGCGCATCGAAGGCCGCCAGCACCTCGCCGCGCGCGCCCTGCGCGTCCTGCACCGGCCAGTCGCGCAGCACCCGGCCGGTGGCATCGCGCAACAGCAGCCGGCCGGGCCGCGTGGCCAGCGTGTACGGGATCGCGCCCTCCGCTGGCTGAAACGAAGCCGCCACCCCGGCATCGGCCGGGGTGGCGGCGAGGGTGGCCGAGGCCGCGCCGACCCACAGCGCCAAGCCCCAGCCGCAGGCCAGCCCGGTCATGGTGTCGGCACCGCCGGGCCGGACCGTGCGATCACCTCAGTACACGTCGTGCTGGGTGTTGTGCACGTTGAAGTGGCCGGTCGGCGTGATCAGGCGCGGGTCCTTGATCACGGCCTTGAGCTTGAGCGTCTTGTCGTCGACGACCACCAGCGCGCTCTGCTTGTTCTTGGCGCTCCACACCGAGAACCACACCTCGTCACCCGCCTTGTTGTACTCGGGCTGAACCACGCGCTTGGCGCCGTCGTCCTTCAGGTCGGCCCACTCGGCGATGGGCAGCGAGACATAGCCCTTGTCGAGGTTCCTGATGTCGTACACCGCCACCGCCTGCGAGATCTTCGGATCGGGGTTCAGCGGCGAGTCGGAGTACAGGTGGGTGCTCTTGGGGTGGCTCTTGATGAACAGCGCACCGCCACCGGGGCCCTTGAGTTCGGCGACCTTCTTGAACGCCTGCGCCTTGTGGCCCTTGGGGTCGGTGCCGATCAGCGCGATCGACTCG
>JAURXG010000002.1 GCA_030654555.1 Aquabacterium sp. | reverse complement strand
GTAGGCATACACCGCCTCCAGCGTGCGCGCGGCGCCGGCCAGCGCCTCGCGCGCCTGGCCGGCCTGGTGGCCGACGATGGCCTCGGGTGCGTCCAGCCCGGCGGCCAGCATCCTGGCGATGGCGGCGCGGTCCAGCCCGGCGTGCGGGCCTTCGTCCCAGTCGATCGGCAACGCGTCGATCGCCTGCTTGGCGCGCCACCAGGTGTCGGCCACCACCGCCACCGCGCTGTCGCCCACCGGCACCACGGCCTTCACGCCGGGCATCTTCAGCACCGCCGCGGCGTCGAAGCGCTTGCGCTTGCCGCCCACCACCGGGCAGTCGCGGATGGCCGCGTTCAGCAGGCCGGGCAGCTGCAGGTCCATGCCGTAGACCTGGCGGCCGGTGGTCTTGTCGACCGTGTCCAGCCGGGGCAGCGGCTGGCCGGCGATGGTCCAGGTCTTGGGGTCTTTCAGCGGGATGTCGGTGGGCGGCTTCAGCTGGGCGGCGGCCGCGGCCATCGCGCCATAGCTGGTGCGCTTTCCCGAGGCCGCATGGGTGATGACGCCGGCCACGGCCTGGCAGTCAGCGGGGCTCACGCCCCAGGCGTTGGCGGCGGCCTGCACCAGCATCATGCGGGCGGCGGCGCCGCCCTTACGCACGTAGTCGTGCGATTCGCGGATGCCGCGGCTGCCGCCGGTGGAGAAGTTGCCCCAGGCGCGGTTGCGCGCCAGGTTCTGCCCCGGCGTGGGGTATTCGGTGGTCACGCGGGCCCAGTCGCACTGCAGCTCTTCGGCCACCAGCTGGGCCAGGCCGGTGAGCGTGCCCTGGCCCATCTCGCTGCGGGCGATGCGCACCACCACCGTCTCGTCGGGGCGGATCAGCACCCAGACGTTGACCTCGGGCGTGGCGGCGGCCGCGGCGGTCTGCGCACCGACCATCGGCACGTGAAAGCCCAGCATCAGCCCGCCGGCGCTGGCGCTGCTGGTGAGCAGGAAGCGGCGGCGGGACGCCGAGCGCGGGGCGGTCGAATCGAGGAGGGGGTGGTTCATCGTGTGCCCCTTCAGCCCTTGGCCGCCAGTTGAATGGCCGCCTGCACGCGGTTGTAGGTGCCGCAGCGGCAGATGTTGGTCATCGCCTCGCGCACCTGTTGCGCGCTGGGGTTGGGGCTGCGCTTCATCAGCGCGGCGGCGGTCATCAGCATGCCCGACTGGCAGAAGCCGCACTGCGGCACGTCCAGCTTCACCCAGGCCTTCTGTAAGGGGTGCTGGCCGTCGGGCGAGAGGCCCTCGATGGTGGTGACCTTCTCGCCCGCGCCGACCGTCGACACCGGCCGCACGCAGGAGCGCACCGGCTCGCCGTCGATGTGCACGGTGCAGGCGCCGCATTGCGCGATGCCGCAGCCGTACTTGGTGCCGGTGAGGCCGAGCTGCTCGCGCAGCACCCACAGCAGCGGGGTGTCGGGTTCGGCATCGTGCGTGCGCACGGTGCCGTTGACGTTGAGCGTGGCCATCGGCGGGTCTCCTGCAGGGGGATCAGCCCGCATGATGCGACGACCCGCGCATCGCCGGCATGGGGGTTGTCCAGCAGCCCGCGTGGCCGCGGGGTTATCCGGCGGCCACGCGTCGGTCGGCGCCTATTTGGCCAGCAGGTCCAGCTTGCTAATCAGCGCCCGCTCCTTGGTGAAGGTCTCGCGGGCCCAGGCCGCGTAGTCGGCACTGTTCTTGTACCAGACCGGCTGGTTCAGCTGGTCGAGCACGGCCAGGTGCTGCGGGTCGTCCATGGCCTTCTTGAAGGCATCGTGCAGGGTCTTGATCACCGCCGGGTCCATGCCCTTGGGGCCGGCCAGGCCGTAGGGCGAGTTCGACACGATGTTGTAGCCCAGCTCCTTGGCGGTGGGCACGTTGGGAAAGCGCTTCATGCGCTGCTCTCCAAATCTCACCAGCAGGCTCATCTGGCCGCTGTCGACGAACTTGTCCCAGCCGGTGGCGTCGCTGGCCGACAACACGTGGCCGCCCAGCAGGGCCTGCATCAGGTCGGCATTGCCCTTGAACGGGATGTGGTTGAGCTGCACCTTGGCCACGTCGGACACTTCCTCGATCAGCAGGTGCGGGCTGGTGCCGGTGCCGGTGGAGCCGAAGTCGATCTTGCCGGGCTGCTTGCGCGCGGCGTCGACGAAGTCGTTGAAGGTCTTGTAGGGCGAGTCGCTGCGCACCACGAAGCCGAACGAGTAGCCGGTCACGCCGACGATGAAGCTGAAGTCGGTCAGCGGGTTCCAGGCCGTCTTCTGCATGTGCGGGATGCGCAGCATGCCCATCGGGAACTGGGCGATGGTGTAGCCGTCGGGCTTGGCCTGCAGGCCCATGTTGCCGGGGCCGTTGGTGCCGCCGCCGCCGGGCTGGTTGCTCACCACGATGGGCTGACCCAGGTGCTTGCTGGCGATCTCGGCCAGCGCACGCAGGTGGCGGTCGGTCGAGCCGCCGGCGGGCCAGGGCACGATCAGCGTGACGGGGCGGCTGGGGTAGGCCTGGGCCAGGGCCGCGGGGGCGGCCACGGCCAGGGCGGCCAGCGTGAGCAGGCGGCGGCGAAGGGTGTTCAAGCGCATGGTGGGGTTTCCTGTAGGGCAGCCATGAAGGGTGGCCATGGGGCCGGACCCGGCGCAGTGTAGTCAGGCCGGGCGGGGTGGGTCGTCCCGCCAACGACAATGCGGCGGTGCCTTCCGACGACACCCTCGCCCATGCCAGCGCCCGGCCTCCCGCCGACCCTACCGCCGACCGCCCTGCCGACCGCCCTGCCGACCGCCCTGCCGGTGGCGCCACCGGCGCCGCCGCCGACACCATCGCGGTGATCGACTTCGAGACCACCGGCATCAGCCCGGGGCAGGGCGCGCGCGCCACCGAGATCGCCGTGGTGCTGCTGCGCGACGGCCGCATCGTCGACCGCTACGCCAGCCTGATGCGCAGCGGCGCGTGGGTGCCACCCTTCATCGAGCAGCTGACGGGCATCAGCAACCGCATGCTGGCGGGCGCACCGCCGGCCGACGAGGTGATGGGGCGGGTGGCCGAGGTCACCCGCGGCTGCGCGATCGTGGCGCACAACGCGGGCTTCGACCGTGGTTTCTGGCAGCACGAGCATGCGCTGGCAGGCAGCGACCCGGCGGTGGTGCAGGCGCCGTTCGCCTGCACGCTGCTGTTGTCGCGCCGGCTCTACCCCGAGGTGCCCAACCACAAGCTGGGCACGCTGGCGCAGTGGCATGGCATCGCGCCCACCGGCCGGGCCCACCGCGCGCTGGCCGATGCCGAGATGGCCGCCGGGTTGTGGCTGCGCATCGTGCAGGACGTGCAGGCCCGGCACGCCGCCAGCGTGCCCTTCGGCCTGCTTTGCCTGCTGCAGCGCACGCCGCGCCAGCAGCTGGCGCGGGCGGTGGCGCGCTACTTCGCCGACGAGGCGGCCGCCCGGCCGTGACGCGCGATCAGAAGCGGTGGCGCACGCCCACGGCGTAGGCGCTGCCGCCCGACTTGCCGGCCTGCTGGTCGTTCATCATCACCGCGTACAGGTCGGTGCGCTTGGACACGAAGTGGTCGTAGCCCAGGCTGAAGGTGTTGCGGTTGCCGCCCGCGTCGGCCGACACGTGGCCGTACTGCGCCAGCACCGCGCCCAGGCCCACCACCGCGCGCACGCCGACCCCGGTGATGCGGAAGTCGGCGCCGCCGGGGCTCAGGTTGTCGACCTGGCCGTACTGCGCGAAGAACTTCAGGCCATCGCCGAGCGCGTAGCTGCCGGCCAGCTGCCAGGTGCGGGTGTCGGCCAGCGCGGCGGCGCCGTCCTTCTTGACCTGCTGCACCACGAACGCGGCCGACAGCGGGCCGGCCGCGTAGCCGACGTTGGCGCTCCAGTTGCCGCCGTTGCTGGTCTCCTTCAAGGCGGCGGCCAGGCCGAACGACAGGCCGCCGAACTTCGGGCTGTAGTAGGCGACCGAGTCGCTCCAGCCGGTGTCGCCGGTGACCGTGCCGCTGGTGAAGTAGTGGCGGATGCTGGGCGAGAAGCCGAACGAGTCGCCGAAGGCGTTGTTGACCAGCGTGGTGACGAACAGCGCCGTGGTGTTGCGCCCCAGCGTGACGGTGCCCAGCGCCTGGCTGCTGAGCCCGACGAAGGCATTGCGGGCCCAGAAGGCATCGCCGTTGAAGCGGCCGGCCGAGCCGGTGTCGGCCTGCAGGAAGTGCTCCATGCGCCACAGCGCGCTCAAGCCGCCGCCCAGGTCTTCGCTGCCGTTCAGGCCGATCCAGCTGGTGGTCATGCGGCCGCTGTCGACGCCCTTGGTCGCCGTGGTTGCGCCCGGTGCCTTGGTGCTGCCGATGCTCAGGTCGAGCAGGCCGGTGACGTTGATGGCCTGCGCCTGGGCGGTACCGCAGGCGGCGAGCACCAGGCCGGCGACGAGGATGCGGGTGGTTGAGGAGGTCATGAAGGGTCTCGTTGTTGGTTGACGTTGGGGGGCGTTGCGTGCACGGCGCGACTCAATGCGCCTCGGCGGCCTTGGCCGCTTCGACCGCACCCACCGCGTCGCCGCGGCTGCCGTTGAAGAACAGGTTCAGCAACACCGCGGCCACGGCGGTCAGCAGGATGCCGCTTTCGAGCAGCGGGTGCAGGCCGTGCGCCATCTGCTGCGTCCAGCGCGGCGCCACCAGCGGGATCAGGCCGATGCCGATGGCCAGCGCGACGATGTAGAGGTTGTTGCGGTTGCCCTTGTAGTCCACCGAGGCCAGGATGCGGATGCCGGTGGCCGCCACCATGCCGAACATCACCAGCCCCGCGCCGCCCAGCACGAAGCTGGGGATGGCCTCGACGAAGGCGGCCATCTTCGGGATCATGCCCAGCACGATCATGATGAGGCCGCCGGCCACGCAGACCCAGCGGCTCTTCACCCCGGTGACACCCACCAGGCCCACGTTCTGGCTGAAGCTGGTGTACGGGAAGGTGTTGAACAGGCCGCCGATCAGCGTGCCCAGGCCGTCGGTGCGCAGGCCGGCGGCCAGCTCGGCCTGGCCGATCTTCTTGCCGGTGATGTCCGACAGCGCCAGGAACATGCCGGTCGACTCGATCATCACGACGATCATCACCAGCGTCATGGTCAGGATCATCACGATGTCGAAGGTGGGCATGCCGAAGGCGAACGGCGTGACCACGTCGAACCAGTGCGCCTTGCCCACCTTGTCGAAGTTCATCTTGCCCATCGCCATCGCCACCGCGCAGCCGGCCACGATGCCCAGCAGCACCGAGATGTTGGCGACGAAGCCGCGGCCGTACTTCACCAGCAGCAGGATGAACACCAGCACCGCGGCGGCCACCGCCATGTTGTCGAGCGCGCCATAGGCCGGGTTGTCGACCATCGGGATGGCGCCCAGCGTGATCGGCGCCGACGCGGCTGCCGCGGCGGCCTTGGCCTTGTCGACCATCTCCACCAGCTTGGGCACGTCGGTGCGCTGCGCCAGGAAGGCCGGCCCGCCCATCGCCCAGCCCACGCCCACGCGCATCAGGCTGATGCCGATGATGGCGATGATGGTGCCGGTGACCACCGGCGGAAAGAAGCGCAGCAGCTTGCTGACCACCGGCGCGATCAGCATCGAGATCACGCCCGCGCCGATGATGGCGCCGAAGATCGCCCGTGCGCCGTCGACACCCGGCATCGCGTTGGCAAAGGCCACCATCGGCCCCACGGCGGCAAAGGTCACGCCCATCATCACCGGCAGCTTGATGCCGAACCAGCGCGTCAGCCCCAGGCTCTGCACCAGCGTGACCAGGCCGCAGCAGAACAGGTCGGCGCTGATCAGCAGCGCCACCTGCTCGGGGCTCAGCTTGAGTGCGCGGCCGACGATCAGCGGCACCGCGATGGCACCGGCGTACATCACCAGCACATGCTGCAGGCCCAGCGCGGCCAGGCGCGGGGCGGGCAGGCGTTCGTCGACCGGGTCGACGGTGGATGGGGTCATGGCAAGGGTCTCCTCGTGGATGCGCCGTGCCTCGACGGGCTGCGCGCGGTGGGCATGGGGATGCGGATCGGCCCGCTGCAGGGCGCGCCTGCCGCGACGCCGGTGTTGCTCAGGGCCCGGGGGCGCCGCCCTCGAACCAGCGCTTGATCAGCGCGCGCTCGTCGTCCGTGATCTGGGTGGCGTTGTTCATCGGCATCAGCTTGAGCACCACCGCCTGCTGGTAGACGGCCTGCGCATGCTGGCGCAGCAGTTCGGGGGTGTGCAGCGCCACGTTCTTGTTCTGCAGCGCGGCGTTGTGGCACAGCGCGCAGCGCTGCTCGACCACCGCGCGCACCTCGCCGAACGTGACCGGCCGCGTGGCCGCGGCCCGGGCGGCGGCCGAGGGGGGCGCTGGGGGCGACGGCGCCAGCCACACCGCCAGGCCCAGCAGCAGCGCGGTGCCGATCGCCGCGTGTTCCCAGGGCGCACGCTTGCCCAGCACATGGGCCTTGTGGCGCGCCACGAAGCTGTGGCGGATCAGCGCGCCGGCCAGCATCAGCAGCACCAGCACGGCCCAGTTGTGCGGGCCCTGCGTGAGCCAGCCATAGTGGTTCGACAACATCGCCACCAGCACCGGCAGCGTGAAGTAGGTGTTGTGCACGCTGCGCTGCTTGGCGCGCTGGCCGTGCACCGGATCGACCGGTTCACCCGCCTTCATCTGCGCGATTACGGTGCGCTGGCCGGGGATGATCCAGAAGAACACGTTGGCGCTCATCGCCGTGGCGATCATTGCGCCCACCAGCAGGAAGGCGGCGCGCCCGGCAAACAGCTGGCTGGCCGCCCACGACGCCAACACGATGGCCACCAGCACGCCGGCGCCGACGAGCAGGTCGCCGTGCTTCTTCTGGCCGAAGGCGCGGCAGATGATGTCGTACACCGCCCAGAACGCCACCAGGAAGCCCAGCGACGCGGCGATCGCGGTGACGGGCGACCAGGCGTGCACGCTCTTGTCGACCAGGAAGCTGCCGGCGTTGAACAGGTACAGCACGGTGAACAGCGCAAAGCCGGTCAGCCAGGTGCTGTACGCCTCCCAGTAGAACCAGTGCAGGTTGGCCGGCATGCTCTTGGGCGCCACCAGGTACTTCTGCGGGTTGTAGAAGCCGCCGCCATGCACCGCCCACAGCTCGCCGTCGACGCCCTTACCCTTCAGATCGGGCGCGCTGGGCGCGGTGAGGCTGCTGTCGAGGAAGACGAAGTAGAACGACGAGCCGATCCAGGCGATCGCCGTGATGACATGGGCCCAGCGCAGCAGCAGGTTGGCCCAGTCGAGCAGGTAGCTGTCCATCGTGCACTCACAGGTTGGAGAAGCGCCGCCCGCATCCGGTGCGGACGCGGGGGATGCTTCTCCTCACCACAGCGGGCTCTGTGAGGCGTGGACGTCGCAACCGCTGGGGGGCCGGCCGGTGGGCCGGGGCCTGCGGGCTCCGCGGCGACGTGCAAAAAGTGTATACACCTGCACCAAGTCGGATCATCCGTGCTTACCCGGTGCGGGCTTGGCAACCTGCATGCAAGCGGCATGCCTGCGCGGCCTTTGACAGTCTGGTCGCTGGTAGCGCGGCCAGTCCTTCGGCAGCCATGCAAGCCCTTCCGGGCTTGCATGCGCGGCCTTTGACAGCCTGGCCGCTGGTAGCGCGGCCAGCCCTTCGGCAGCCAGGCAAGCCCTTCCGGGCTTGCCTGCGCGGCCTCAGCTACCGCGGTAGGTGCTGTAGCTCCAGGGGCTGACCAGCAGCGGCACGTGGTAGTGGCCGGCGGCGTCGGCGATGCCGAAGTCGAGCTGCACCAGGTCGAGGAAGGCAGGCTCGGGCAGCACCACGCCGCGCGCACGGAAATAGGGCGCCACCTCGAACAGCAGCCGGTAGCGCCCCACCGCCATGCCGGCGGCATCGAGCAGCGGGCCGTCCGGGTTGCGGCCGTCGGCGTTCAGCGTCAGCGCCTTGAGCGTGTGCGCGCCGGCGTCGTCGATGCGCTGCAGCGTCACCCGCATGCCGGCGGCCGGGCAGCCGTTCATCGTGTCGAGCACATGCGTGCTGAGGTGTCCCATCGTGCGTCCTTGCGGGGCAGGCACGCGGCCTGCGGAGGGTGGTCGGGCGCGTCCGTCGAGGCTTGCGCAGTCGACAAAAGTGTATACACTTTGCCGGCGGCGTCAATCATGGCGCCGCACCGGTCCGACCCGCTCGTTGCCCTCGACCTTGCCCGCCCCCGCCTCAACCCGCCGTCGATCACCACCCGCACCGGCGGCACCGGCCGCCGCTGCGCCGGCCCGGGCCCGCCGCGCCCTGCCGGCGGCCGCTGGTGGCGCCGAGGTGGCGGTGTCCGGTGCCACCGAGCGCATCGTCGAGTCGATCACCACGGCCATCGTCGAGCGGCGACTGATGCCCGGCACCAAGCTGGCCGAGCAGAAGATCGCCGATCTGTTCAAGGTTTCGCGCACCATCGTGCGCCAGGCGCTCAACCAGCTCAGCCGCGACCGGCTGGTGACGCTGCAGCCGGCGCGTGGTGCCTTCGTCGCGATGCCCAGCGTCGACGAGGCGCGCCAGGTGTTCGAGGTGCGCGTGATGATCGAGAGCGCGATGGTGCGCCAGCTCTGCGCCGGCATCACCGCGGCGCAGATCGCCGAATTGCGCGCGCACCTGCACGACGAGCAGGCGGCGGTGGCCCGCAGCGACGTGCCGGGCCGCACGCGGCTGCTGGCCGACTTCCACGTGGTGCTGGCCCGGCTGCTGGGCAACGAGGTGCTGGCGCGGCTGCTGGCCGACCTGCTCAGCCGCTCGTCGCTGATCGCGCTGATGTACCAGTCGTCGCACTCGGCCGGCCACTCGCAGGCCGAGCATGTGCAGATCGTCGACGCGATCGAGCGGCGCGACGCCCGCGCCGCCACCCGCCTGATGGCGCAGCACCTGGCCAGCGTGCAGCGTTACCTGCAGCTCGACCCGCGCACCACCGACCTGGCCGCCGCGCTGCGGCCTCGCGCTTGAAATCCACCTGCCATTGCCCACGACCATGAACCCACCTGCACCGCGCTACCCACGAGACCTGCGGGGCCACGGCCGCCACCCGCCGCACGCCCGCTGGCCGGGCCAGGCCCGGGTGGCCGTGCAGTTCGTCCTCAACTACGAGGAGGGCGGCGAGAACTCGGTGCTGCACGGGGATGCCGGCAGCGAGCAGTTCCTCTCCGAGCTGTTCAACCCACCGGCCTTTGCCGCGCGCCACCTCAGCATGGAGGGCGTCTACGAGTACGGCGCACGGGTGGGCGTGTGGCGCATCCTGCGCGAGTTCGAACGCCGCGGCCTGCCGCTCACCGTGTTCGGCGTGGCCATGGCCTTGGAGCGCTGCCCCGAGGTGACCGCCGCCTTCGTCGAGCTGGGCCACGAGATCGCCTGCCACGGCTGGCGCTGGATCCACTACCAGGGGCTGGACGAGGCCGTCGAGCGTGAGCACCTGCAGCGCGGCATGACGCTCATCGAGCGGTTGACCGGCGAGCGGCCGCTGGGCTGGTACACCGGCCGCGACAGCCCCAACACCCGCCGGCTGGTGGCCGACCATGGCGGCCTGGCCTACGACAGCGACTACTACGGCGACGACCTGCCGTTCTGGCTGCAGGTGCGCAAGACCGATGGCGCCCTGGCACCGCACCTGGTGGTGCCCTACACGCTGGACTGCAACGACATGCGCTTCGCGCTGCCGCAGGGCTTCAGCCATGGCGACGAGTTCTTCGAGTACCTGCGCGACGCCTTCGACGTGCACTACGCCGAGGGCGATGAGCGCCCCGGCATGATGAGCATCGGCATGCATTGCCGCCTGCTCGGCCGGCCCGGGCGCCTGCGTGCGCTGCAGCGCTTCCTCGACCATGTGCAGTCGCACGAGCGGGTGTGGATCACGCGCCGCATCGACATCGCGCGGCACTGGCAGGCCACGCATCCCTTCGACGCCAACACCGCCTTCGTGTGGGAGTGAACCCCTTGACCCTGCTGACCCTGAACCAGCTCAACGCCGCCTCGGCCGACGAGTTCACCCGCCTGCTCGAGGGCACCTACGAGCACTCACCGTGGATCGCCGCGCGCGCGGCGGCGGTGCGGCCCTTTGCCACACTGGCCGCACTGAAACAGGCGATGGTGCAGGTCGTGCGCGAGGCCGGCGTGGAGGCCCAGCTCGCGCTGATCCGTGCCCACCCCGAGCTGGCGGGCAAGGCGATGGTGAGCCAGACGCTGACCGCCGAATCCACCCACGAGCAGGGCAGGGCCGGCCTCACCGACTGCACGCCGGCCGAGTTCGCGCGCATCCAGCAGCTCAACGCCGACTACAACGCGCGTTTCGATTTCCCGTTCATCCTGGCGGTGCGCGGCCCGCGCGGGCTGGGCTTGGGCAAGGCCGAGATCATCGCCACCTTCGCGCGGCGGCTGGCGCACCCGGTCGACGTCGAGCGTGACGAGGCGCTGCGCAACATCCACCGCATCGCCGAGATCCGCTTGGCCGACAAGTTCGGTGTGCAGCCTGAACTCGGCAACCAGGTGTGGGACTGGGCCGAGGCCCTGGCCGAACACAGCGACGCCGGCTTCAAGGAGCAGGGCCAGCTGACGGTGACCTACCTCACCGAGGCGCACCAGGCCTGCGCCCGGCAGTTGCAGGCGTGGATGACCGATGCCGGCTTCGACGAGGTGCGCCTCGACGCGGTGGGCAACGTGGTCGGCGTCTATCACGGCAGCGATCCGTCGGCCAGACGGCTGCTCACCGGCAGCCACTACGACACCGTGCGCAACGGCGGCAAGTATGACGGCCGGCTCGGCATCTTCGTGCCGATGGCCTGCGTGCGCGCGCTGGCAAGGCAAGGCCGGCGCCTGCCCTTCGGCATCGAAGTGGTGGGCTTCGCCGAAGAGGAGGGCCAGCGTTACAAGGCCACCTTCCTCGGCTCGGGCGCGCTGGTGGGCCAGTTCAACCCGGCCTGGCTGGACCAGGTGGATGCCGACGGCGTGGCGATGCGCGACGCGATGCGCGCCGCCGGCCTGACGGGCGAGATGAGCGACATCACGGCGTTGCAGCGCGATGCGGCGCAGTACCTCGGCTTCGTCGAGGTGCACATCGAGCAGGGACCGGTGCTCGCCGAGCTGGACCTGCCGCTGGGCGTGGTCACCTCGATCAACGGCAGCGTGCGCTACCTGGCCGAGATCACCGGCATGGCCAGCCACGCCGGCACCACGCCGATGGGCCGGCGCCGCGATGCCGCGCTGGGCGCCGCCGAACTGGCGCTCTACCTCGAGCAGCGCGCGGCCAGCGTGAGCGACGTGGTGGGCACCATGGGCCAGTTGGAGGTGCCGGGCGGCTCGATCAACGTGGTGCCGGGGCGGGTGCGCTTCAGCCTGGACATCCGCGCCACCACCGATGCCGCGCGCGACGCCTGTGCCGACGACGTGCGCGCCGCGCTGGCGGCGATCTGCCAGCGCCGCGGCCTGGGCTTCAGCCTCGAAGAAACGCTGCGCGCCGCCGCCGCGCCCAGCGATGCGGCCTGGCAGCTGCGCTGGGAATCGGCCGTGCGCGCGCAGGGGCTGAGCGTGTTCCGCATGCCCAGCGGCGCCGGCCACGATGCGATGAAGCTGCACGAGGTGATGCCGCAGGCGATGCTGTTCGTGCGCGGCCTGAATGCCGGCATCAGCCACAACCCGCTCGAATCGAGCACCAACCACGACATCGAGCTGTCGGTGCAGGCCTTCATGCACCTGCTCGATCAACTCGCCGCAGGCACGTCATGAAGCCCTATCCCCAACTCGACGCCTGGATCGACGCCCACTTCGACGAGGAAGTGCGCTTCCTGCAGGCCTTGGTGCAGGTGCCCACCGACACGCCGCCCGGCAACAACGCGCCGCACGCCGAGCGCACCGCGGCGCTGCTGCAGGCCATGGGCCTGGTGGCCGAGCAGCATGCCGTGCCCACGCAGCAGGTGCTGGACTACGGCATGCAGTCGATCACCAACCTGATCGTGCGCCGGCGTTATGGCGATGGCCGGGTCATCGGCCTGAACGCCCACGGCGACGTGGTGCCGCCCGGCGAGGGCTGGACGCACGACCCGTACGGCGGCGAGGTGGTCGACGGCAAGCTCTACGGCCGCGCGTCGGCGGTGAGCAAGAGCGACTTCGCCAGCTACACCTTTGCGGTGCGCGCACTCGAATCGCTGGGCCTGCCGCTGAAGGGCGGCGTCGAGCTGATCTTCACCTACGACGAGGAGTTCGGTGGCGAGCTGGGTCCCGGCTGGCTGCTGGCGCAAGGGCTCACCAAACCCGATTTCCTGCTGGCCGCCGGCTTCAGCTACCAGGTGGTGACCGCCCACAACGGCTGCCTGCAGATGGAGGTGACGGTGCACGGCAAGATGGCGCATGCCGCCATCCCCGACACCGGCGTCGATGCGCTGCAGGGTGCGGTGGTCATCCTGAATGCCTTGTACGCTCAGAACCTGCGTTACAAGGCCATCACCTCGCGGGTGGCGGGCATCAGCCACCCGTACCTGAACGTGGGCCGCATCGAAGGCGGCACCAACACCAACGTGGTGCCGGGCAAGGTGGTGCTCAAGCTCGACCGGCGCATGATCCCCGAGGAAGATCCGGCGACGGTGGAAGCCGATGTGCGCCGGGTGATCGCCGAGGCGGCAGCCGGCTACCCCGGCATCACCGTCGACATCAAGCGCCTGCTGCGCGCCGACTCGCTGAAGACCAATCCCGCCAGCGCGCCGCTGGTGCAGGCGCTGCAGCGGCATGGCGAGGCGGTGTTCGGCGAGCCGATTCCCACCTCGGGCACGCCGCTCTACACCGACGTGCGGCTGTTCGGTGCGCACGGCATACCGGCCGCGATCTACGGCGCCGGCCCACGCACCGTGCTGGAAAGCAATGCCAAGCGCGCCGACGAGCACCTGGTGCTAGAAGACCTGCGACGGGCGACCAAGGTGGTCGCGCGCACGCTGCTCGATCTGCTGAGTTGAGAGGCGGCTGGCGGCTCGTTGCTGTCGTTTGTGATGCCTGCAGACCGGTCGTTCAGCATTCCGATGTCAGCGCGAAGCCGAGGCCACCGGGTGACCGGCTGACTCCGTGTCCCCCGCCGACGCACTTGCTGGCGCAA
>JAURXG010000682.1 GCA_030654555.1 Aquabacterium sp. | reverse complement strand
GTAGGCCTTGGCCTCGCCACCGAACTTCGCCGACAGCACCGTCGTGATCGCCGCCGTCAGCGTCGTCTTGCCGTGGTCCACGTGACCAATCGTGCCCACGTTCACGTGCGGCTTGGTCCGTTCGAATTTACCTTTTGCCATGTTGCGCGCTCCTCGCGATCAAACAGGAATCAACCGAAAAAGATTGGATGGTGCCCATGGCGGGAATCGGACCCGCGACCTCCCCCTTACCAAGGGGGTGCTCTACCACTGAGCCACATGGGCATCGACACAGGACTGGACACACCAGGAATCCAGACCGGTGCCGACACGACACCAACACAAAGAACCGACGAACCACACTGCCGAACGCTGGAGCGGGAAGCGGGACTCGAACCCGCGTCATTAGCTTGGAAGGCTAAGGTTCTACCATTGAACTACTCCCGCCCGACCCTACGAACTTGTCGGGACTGCCGGGACCCGCCCGTACCTACCGTTACTGCCACCCGCTGCAGGCCAGCGTTCACGCCTGCAATGAGCTTCTAAAAGTTTCGCCTTGGTGGAGGAGGCTGGATTCGAACCAGCGTAGGCGTAAGCCAACAGATTTACAGTCTGCCCCCTTTAGCCACTCGGGCACCCCTCCGCGGCGAACTCGGGACTATAGCAGAACTGGCGGCGAAATCACAACGATCGCCGCATGCGGCGGCAACAGCCGATCAGGTCGACCCATCAGGTCTGCTAATCTGGTTCGCCAATCAGGCCGACCAGTCGATGGCCGGCGTGCCCTGGGCCGCCAGGAAGTCGCGCACCTGGGTGAAGTGCCCGCAGCCGATGAAGGGCAGCGGCGGCCGCCGGGCCGACAGCGGCGACGGGTGATTGGCCATCCGCACCAGGTGGCGGCCCGCGCCGGCCGCTTCGATCAGCGCCGCCTTGGCCTGGGCATGGGCGCCCCACAGCAGGTAGACCTTGGCGCCGGCATCGGTCGCGGTGGCCTCGATCAGCGCGTCGGTCAACGCTTCCCAGCCGTGCCGGGCATGCGCCGCGGGCTGGCCGTCCTCGACCGTCAGCACGGTGTTGAGCAGCAGCACACCCTGGCGCGCCCAGCCCGCCAGATGACCATGCGGCGGGTGCGGCACGCCCAGACTGCGCGAGATCTCGCCCTGCAGGTTGCGCAGGCTGGGCGGCGACTTGACACCCACGGGCACCGAGAACGCCAGCCCCTCGGCCTGGCCGGCGCCGTGGTACGGGTCCTGCCCGAGGATCACCACCCGCACCGCCGCGAGTGGCGTCAGTTCGAGCGCGTGCAGCACCCGCGCCGGGTAGATCAGCGCGCCGGCGGCCTGCCGCTCGGCAACGAACTGCAGCAGGCCCTGCCCGTCGGGCGTGGCCAGCCAGGCCTGCACCAGCGGCGCCCAGTCGGCCGGCGCACGGGCCAGCACCTCGGCCAGCGGCTCGGTCAGCTGGTTGGGGGCCGGCGTGGCCGGCAGCAAGGTCGCCTGGTTGGCCAACCGGCGCGATCAGGCAAACACCGAGGCCAGCGCGGCGCCCGGGTCGTCGGCGCGCATGAAGGCCTCGCCGACCAGGAAGGCATGCACCTGGGCTGCGCGCATGCGCTGCACGTCGGCGCGGCCGAGGATGCCCGATTCGGTGACCAGCAGTCGGTCGGCCGGCACACGGGGCAACAGGCCCAGCGTGGTGTCCAGCGACACCTCGAAAGTGCGCAGGTTGCGGTTGTTGATGCCCACCAGCGGCGTCTTCAGGCGCAGCGCGCGGTCGAGCTCGTCGCCGTCGTGCACCTCCACCAGCACGTCCAGGCCCAGCGCGATCGCGCAGGCTTCCAGCTCGGCCATCTGCGGATCGCCCAGGCAGGCGGCGATCAGCAGGATGCAGTCGGCGCCCATCGCCCGGGCTTCCAGCACCTGGTAGGGGTCGATCATGAAATCCTTGCGCAGCACCGGCAGAGGGCAGGCCGCGCGGGCCTGGCGCAGGTAGTCGGCATGGCCCTGGAAGAAGCGTTCATCGGTCAGCACGCTCAGGCACGCGGCGCCGTGGCGGGCGTAGCTGGCGGCGATCTCGGCCGGCACGAAGTGCTCGCGGATCACGCCCTTGCTGGGGCTGGCCTTCTTGATTTCGGCGATCACCGCGGCCTGGCCGGCCGCGATCTTGGCGCGCAGCGCGGCGGCAAAGCCCCGCGGCGCCGACTGCGCGGCGGCGAGTTCGCGCAGCGCGGCCTCGCTGCGTTGCGCCCGGGCCGCCGGCACTTCCTCGCGCTTGACCGCGACGATCTGGTTCAGGATGTCGCTCATTGAGCCCCCTTGGCGCTTTGCGCATTCCCCCCGAGGGGGAGCGAGCCCGTCTTCGGGCGGCCGTGCGACGTGCTCATGTCGAAGCGAGCTCCTTGCTGCGCGCGATGAACTGGTGCATCTTGGCCAGCGCCTTGCCCGAGGCCAGCGCCTCACGCGCCAGGGCGATGCCGTCGGCCATCGTCGGGGCCACGTCGGCAGCGTACAGCGCCACGCCGGCATTGAGCATCACGATGTCGCGCGCCGGGCCGCTCTCGTTGTCGAGCACCGCGCGCATCAGCACCTTCGACTGCTCAGGCGTCTCGACCTTCAGCGCGCGGCTGCTGGCCATCGTCAGGCCGAAGTCCTCGGGGTGGATCTCGTACTCGCGGATGCCGCCGTCCCGGTACTCGCCGACCATCGTGGCCGCGCCCAACGACACCTCGTCCATGCCGTCGCGGCCGTAGACCACCAGCGCATGCTCGGCGCCCAGGCGCTGCAGCGCGCGCACCTGGATGCCCACCAGATCGGGGTGGAACACGCCCATCAGGATGTTGGGCGCGCCGGCCGGGTTGGTCAGCGGGCCCAGGATGTTGAAGATGGTGCGCACGCCCAGTTCCTTG
>JAURXG010000681.1 GCA_030654555.1 Aquabacterium sp. | reverse complement strand
GTAGGCCTTGGCCTCGCCACCGAACTTCGCCGACAGCACCGTCGTGATCGCCGCCGTCAGCGTCGTCTTGCCGTGGTCCACGTGACCAATCGTGCCCACGTTCACGTGCGGCTTGGTCCGTTCGAATTTACCTTTTGCCATTTCAATTTCTCCGTCTGAAAAAAGAGCGCTGCCCGTGGTCGTTTAAGGTTTCCAGCGCGGGGCCTGCCACGGGCAGCAGGCCAGCCAGGGTCGTGCCCCGGGCGCCGAAGACCGGCTTGATGAGGTTTACTTGGCGCGCGAAGTGATGATGGCGTCGGCCACGTTCTTCGGAGCTTCGCTGTAGTGCTTGAATTCCATCGTGTACGTGGCGCGGCCCTGGCTCATGCTGCGCAGCGTGGTCGAGTAGCCGAACATCTCCGACAGTGGCACTTCGGCCTTGATGACCTTGCCGCCGCCGGGCATGTCGTCCATGCCCTGCACCATGCCACGGCGTGACGACAGGTCGCCCATCACAGAACCGGCGTAGTCTTCGGGCGTCTCGACTTCGACGGCCATCATCGGCTCGAGGATGACGGGCGAGGCCTTGCGGCAGCCGTCCTTGTAGCCCAGCGACGCGGCCATCTTGAACGCGTTTTCGTTCGAGTCCACCTCGTGGTACGAGCCGAAGGTCAGCGTGACCTTGACGTCGACCACCGGGAAACCGGCCAGCACGCCGTTGGGCAGCGAGTCGATCACGCCCTTCTGCACCGCCGGGATGAACTCGCGCGGCACCACGCCGCCCTTGATCGCGTCGACGAACTCGAAGCCCTTGCCAGGCTCCTGCGGCTCGACCTTGAAGACGACGTGGCCGTACTGGCCCTTGCCGCCCGACTGGCGCACGAACTTGCCTTCGACGTCGGAAACCGCCTTGCGAATGGTCTCGCGGTAGGCCACCTGCGGCTTGCCGACGTTGGCTTCCACGCCGAATTCGCGCTTCATGCGGTCGACGATGATCTCGAGGTGCAACTCGCCCATGCCCGAGATGATGGTCTGGCCCGACTCTTCGTCGGTCTTGACGCGGAACGACGGATCCTCGGCCGCC
>JAURXG010000464.1 GCA_030654555.1 Aquabacterium sp. | reverse complement strand
TGTCGTTGATGCGCTTGAAGTCGTCGAGGTCGATGAACAGCAGCGCCAGCCGCTGCCCGTGGCGCCGCGCCCGGCGGATCGCGTGCTCCAGCTCGCTGCTGAACAGCAGGCGGTTGGGCAGGTCGGTGAGCGGATCGTGGTGCGCCAGGTGCCGCAGGTGGGCCTCGGCGAGCTTGAGCGTGCTGATGTCGGAGAACAGCGAGATGAAGTTGGCCACCTCGCCATCGGTGCGGCGCACCACGCTGATGGTCTGCCAGGCCGGGAACAGCGTGCCGTCCTTGCGCCGGTTCCAGATCTCGCCTTGCCAGAGTCCGTCGCCCATCAGCCGGGCCCACAAGGCCGCGTAGAAGGCATCCCCCTGCCGGTCCGACTTGAGGAACCGGGGGTTGCGCTGCAGCACCTCGTCGGCAGCAAAGCCGGTGATCGTGCTGAACGCGGGGTTAACGGCCACCAGCCGCGCGGAGGCGTCGGCGATCATCACGCCCAGGTCGAGCTTGTCGATCTGCAGGCTGGCGGCCATCGGCACCAGATCGACCGGCGGCAGCGGCGCCGCTGCGCGCGGCGGCGGGCCCGGTGACCCGAACAGCCTGGTGCCGATGGCCAACCACCAGCGCCAGGCGCCCGAGGTCGCCGTCGTATCGCCCTCAGGCAGATGGGCGGTCGGCGCATGGGGTGGGAACATGAGGGACCACCCTATCCGATGTCAACGCCGCGTCGTTGAGGGTGCGCAACCTCGCCACGGCACGGTCCGCGTCGAAGCATCGGGGGGCGCACCGGCCGGGCGCTACAGTGGGCGGCATGATGCCTGTCGAAGACGCCGAGCCGCGGCCCGCCCCTGCCGAGTCCGCCGCGCGGGTGCGGGTGGTGGGCATCGGGGCGTCCGCGGGCGGGCTCGATGCCCTGGGCAGCTTTCTGGCGCAGGTGCCGGCCGACAGCGGCCTGGCATTCACCGTGGTGCAGCACCTCGACCCCCTGCACAAGGCCATGCTGGCCGAACTGCTGCAGCGCACCGCCCGGGTGCCGGTGCAGGAGGCGGCCGACCGCCAGCGCATCCAGCCCAACCAGGTCTACGTGATCCCGCCCAACAAGGCGATGACCGTCGCGTTCGGCATGCTGCAGCTGAGCGCACCCACGCTGCCCCACGGCCTGCGCCGACCCATCGACGTGCTGTTCGAGTCGCTCGCGAACGAATACGGCGAAGGCGCGGTCGGCGTGGTGCTGTCGGGCATGGGCTCGGACGGCACGACGGGCCTGCAGGCCATCAAAGCCCGCGGCGGCCTGACGCTGGCGCAGGCGCCCGAGAGTGCGCAGTTCGACGCCATGCCGCGCAGCGCCATCGCCGCGGGCTGCGTCGACATCGTGTGCGAGGCACGCGAGATGCCGCAGCGCATCCTGGCCGTGCTGGGTGGCGCGCCCGGCGTGCCAGCCTCCGCCTGGCTGGCCATGGCGGACGCCGAGGCACCGCCCGGGGCCACAGCCGCCGACATGGCCTTCGACGGCAGCACGCCCGACGCCACCCAGCTGAGCGGCCTGAGCGCGGTGCTGGAGCTGCTGCGCCTGCGCGGCAAGCACGACTTCAGGCTCTACAAGCACAGCACGCTGCTGCGCCGCATGGAGCGGCGCATGGGCATCCACCGACTGCCTTCGCTGCACCATTACGAGCAGATGCTGCGCGGCAATCCGCAGGAGCTGGACCTGCTGTTCAAGGAGCTGCTGATCGGCGTGACCGCGTTCTTCCGCGACACGCCGGTCTGGCAGGCGATGCAGGAGGTGGCGCTGCCGCAGCTGCTGCACGCCCACGCCGACGGCGATCATCTGCGCGCCTGGGTGGCCGGCTGCTCCACCGGCGAGGAGGCCTACAGCCTGGCGATGGCCTTTCGCGAGGTGGTCGATGCCTCGCCCGACCGCGCGCGCTGCACGCTGCAGATCTTTGCCACCGATCTCAGCCGCGACGCGATCGAGCGGGCGCGGCGTGCGGTGTACCCGCTGTCGATCGCCGGCGAGGTGTCGCCCGGCCGGCTGGCGCGCTTCTTCAGCCTGCAGGACAGCAGCTACCGGGTCGACAAGTCCATCCGCGAGACCATCGTCTTCGCGCCGCACGACCTGACGGTGGACCCGCCGTTCACCAAGCTCGATCTGCTGTGCTGCCGCAACCTGCTGATCTACCTCACCGCGCCGCTGCAGCGGCGGCTGCTGCCCTTGTTCCACTACAGCCTGCTGCCCGATGGTGTGCTGATGCTGGGCACCTCCGAGACGGTGGGCCGCTTCGAGCACCTGTTCGAGCCGCTCGACATCCGCCAGCGCCTCTACCGCCGGCGCGAGAGCGCGCGCACGACCGTGGTGCCTGAATTTCCGCTGCGGGCCCCGGTGCCCGCCGCCCAGCCTCCCGAGGAGTCGCCCTTGGCCGAAGACCCGAATCCCCCCCACACACTGCAGGCCGTGGCCGACCAGTTGCTGCTGCAGGCGCTGTCGCCGCCGGCGGTGCTGGTCGACGAGCGCGGCGACATCGTCTACATCAACGGCCACACCGGCAAGTACCTGGAGCCGGCCGCCGGCAAGGCCAACTGGAACATCCATGTGATGGCGCGCGAAGGGCTGCGCCTGCCACTGCAGTCGGCGCTGCAGCAAGTCGACGAGCAGCAGGCGGCCGTCTCGCTGCACGCATTGCCGCTCAACGATGGCACCGGCCTGCACCGGGTGGACGTCAGCGTGCATCCGCTGTCCGACCCACCACTGGTCAGGGGCATGCGGATGATCGTGTTCCGCGATGTGGAGCTGCCGGCCAAGGGCCGCCGCCGGCGCAGCACGTCGGCGCAGAGCGAGCTCGAGACCGAGCTGCAGCGCGCGCGCGAGGAAGCGCAGGCGCTGCGCGAGGAGATGCGCGCCTCGCAGGAAGAGCTGCAGGCCTCCAACGAGGAGCTGCAGTCCACCAACGAGGAGCTGACCAGCAGCAAGGAGGAGATGCAGTCGATGAACGAGGAGCTGCAGGCGGTGAACGCCGAGCTGCAGTCCAAGCTCGACGACCTGGCGCTGGCGCAGAGCGACATGCGCAACCTGCTCAACAGCACCGACATCGCCACGCTGTTCGTCGACAAGGACCTGAACGTGCGCCGCTTCACCGAGCGCGCGCGCAAGATCATCAGCCTGCGCGACACCGACATCGGCCGCCCGCTGAGCGAGCTGGCCACCAGCCTGGAGTACCCCGGCCTGCGCGACGACGTGCAGGACATGCTGCGCACGATGGTGATCACCGAGCGCGAGATCCACAGCCGCGACGGCCAGTGGTACGCCGTGCGCGTGATGCCCTACCGCACGCAGGACGACGTGATCCAGGGCGCGGTGATCACCTTCGTCGACATCACCACGGCCAAGGCGCTGGAGGCCCGGTTGCGCCAGACGCACGGCGGTCCGGCTCTCGCCCCGGTTGTCGCCCCGGCGCCGCCGCCGGCGCAACGCTGAGCCGCGCCTTCCGGCCTGACCTTTCAGCGCGCCTGCGGCCCGCCCGCTGCCGCAGGCGGCTGCGCGGCACGCGCCAGCGCGGCCACCACCTCGTCGTCCTCGAGCTGGTGAAAATCCCGGTAGTGCAGGCCGATCGCATGGAACGGCTCGGGCTGGCTGAGACAGACCACGAGGTCGGCCTCGGCACTGAGCGCCGCCACCGTGTCGGCCGGCGCCACCGGCACGGCCAGCACCACGCGCGCGGGGTGGCGCTGGCGCAGGCCCAGCAGCGCCGCCCGCACCGTCGTGCCCGTGGCCACGCCATCGTCGACCACGATCACCGTGGCACCGTCGATCGGCACCGGCACGCGCCCGGCCAGGTAGCGGCGCCGCCGGCGCTCGATCTCGGCCACCTCCTGGGCGGCATGGCGTTCGATGTAGGCCGCGTCCACGCCGGTGGCCGCACAGGTTTCTTCATCGCGCACGATGGCCGGCGGCGTGCCTTCGACCACCGCGGCCACCGCCAGCTCGGGCTGGAAGGGCGCGCCGATCTTGCGCACCAGCAGCAGATCCAGCGGCGCCCGCAGCGCCAGCGCCACCTCGGCCGCCACCGGCACGCCGCC
>JAURXG010000679.1 GCA_030654555.1 Aquabacterium sp. | reverse complement strand
ATGCGGTCGAGCACCTTGGCCAGGCGATGGCGGGAGCGCCGTTCGATGGTCTGGTGACGGAACTCGATCCACTCGAGCAGCATCTGTCGCATCGACTTCTGCGTCGGCCGGCCGTCCAGGCCCACCATGGTCAGGTTGATCGGCGCGCTGGTCTCCAGGCTGGTGTGCGCCAGCAGCTGGGTGATCAGCTCGCCCTGCTCGATGCTGCGGGTCTTGGGCTCGAACACCAGCCGCACCGCGTCCTGCTTGCCCGATTCGTCGCGCACCGCATCCAGCACTGCCAGGATGCTGGCTTTGAGCTGCACCTGGTCGGCACTCAAGGCCTTCTTGCCGGCCTTGACCTTGGGGTTGGTGAGCTCTTCGATCTCCTCGAGCACGCGCTGCGAGCTGACGCCCGGCGGCAGTTCGGTGACCACCAGCTGCCACTGGCCGCGTGCCAGGTCCTCGATCTTCCAGCGCGCCCGCACCTTGAGCGAGCCGCGCCCGGTGGCATAAGCGTCGCGGATGTCGGCCGAGGGGCTGATGATCTGGCCACCGCCGGGGTAGTCGGGGCCGGGGATCAGCGCGTAGAGCTCGTCGTCGGCCAGCGCCTCGTTCTTGATCATCGCCACCGCAGCGGCGGCCACCTCGCGCAGGTTGTGGCTGGGGATCTCGGTGGCCAGGCCCACGGCGATGCCCGAAGCGCCGTTGAGCAGCGCAAACGGCAGCCGCGCCGGCAGCTGGCGCGGCTCTTCGGTCGAGCCGTCGTAGTTGGGGATGAAGTCGACGGTGCCCTCGTCGATCTCGTCCATCAGCAGCCGGGCGATGGGCGACAGCCGCGCCTCGGTGTAGCGCATCGCCGCGGCGCCGTCGCCGTCGCGGCTGCCGAAGTTGCCCTGGCCGTCGATCAGCGGGTAGCGCAGCGCGAAGTCCTGCGCCATGCGCACCAGCGCGTCGTAGGCCGCCTGGTCGCCGTGCGGGTGGAAGCGACCCAGCACGACGCCCACCACGCGGGCGCTCTTCACCGGCTTGGGGATGCCCGCCGCGCCCGGGCCGCTGTGGC
>JAURXG010000675.1 GCA_030654555.1 Aquabacterium sp. | reverse complement strand
CGAGTGCCGGAGGTGGCCGGCCGGCTGGTGGCTCCGGACTGGGCGGCGCCCGCTCGTCCGGCGGGCCGTCGCGCAGCGGCGGTGGTGGCACCGGCGGCGGCGGTGGCCGTCCCGGTGGCCGCAGCAACCCGCCCAAGCGCTAGATCGGCATGAGCAAGCCGCACCGACGACCGGTGCGCGCCTGCGTGGCCGGCGGCACCGGCCTGGTTGGCCGCGCCCTGCTGGCGCAGCTGGTGCACGACCCGCGCTTCAGTGCGGTGACGGCGCTGGTGCGGCGCGCCGACCAGGTGCCCGGGCTGATCGGCGGCGTCAACGGCCGGGTGGTCGACTACGCGGCACTTGGCCCCGCGGACACCCTGCCGCCGGTCGACTGGGCCTTCTGCTGCCTGGGCACCACCATCAAGGTGGCCGGCTCGCAAGCGGCGTTCCGGGCGGTGGATTTCGAGGCGGTGCTGGCCTTTGCGCGCGCGGCCAAGGCCGCCGGCGCCAATCGCCTGGCCGTGGTGTCGGCGATGGGCGCCGACCCGAAGTCCGCGGTGTTCTACAACCGGATCAAGGGCGAGATGGAACAGGCGCTGGCGGCGCTGAAGCTGCCCCACCTGGTGATCGCCAGGCCGTCGCTGCTGCTGGGCGAACGCGCCGCGCTGGGCCAGGCCGGCCGTCCCGGCGAGCGTCTGGCCCAGGCGCTGATGCCGGCCATCGGCTGGCTGATCCCGCGCAAGTTGCGGCCGATCCGCGCCGACGCGGTGGCCGCCGCGCTGGTCGAGGCGCTGGCCGACTCGGCCAAGGGCGTGCAGGTGCTCGACTCCGACGCGCTGCAGGCGCTGGCCGATCAGGCCGACGAAACGCGCTGACCGCTGCCGCGGATCAGCGCGCGCCGCACACCGCGCAGCCCGGCTGCCGGGCCATGCGGATCTCGGTCCACTCCATCGTGCGGGCGTCCAGCATCTGCAGGCGCCCGGCCAGCGAGCTGCCCACGCCCATCAGCAGCTTCAGCGCCTCGGCCGCCTGCACCGTGCCGATGATGCCCACCAGCGGCGCGAACACGCCCATCGTCGAGCAGCGCACCTCCTCGAAGGTGGACTCGGCCGGGAAGATGCAGGCGTAACAAGGCGCCTCGGCCTGCCGGCTGTCGTACACCGACACCTGCCCGTCGAAGCCGATCGCCGCGCCCGACACCAGCGGCTTGCGATGCGCCACGCAGGCCGCGTTGACTGCCTGGCGGGTGGCGAAGTTGTCGCTGCAGTCGATCACCACGTCGGCGCCCTGCACCGCCGCATCCAGCCAGGCCGCATCGGCGCGCTGCGTGACCGGCAGCACCTGCACGTCGGGGTTGATCGCGTGGATGGTCAAGCGCGCCGACTCGGCCTTGGGGCTGCCCACGCGCGACAGGTTGTGTGCGATCTGGCGCTGCAGATTGGTCAGGTCGACCGTGTCGTGGTCGACCAGGGTCAGGCGGCCCACCCCGGCCGTGCCCAGGTACAAGGCGACCGGCGAGCCCAGCCCGCCGGCGCCGATCACCAGCGCGTGGCTTTGCAGCAATCGCGTCTGGCCTTCGATGCCGATCTCGTCGAGCAGGATGTGGCGCGAGTAGCGCAGCAGTTGGTCGTCGTTCATCGCGGCGAGCATAGCGGCAGATTCGGCGGCAGGCCGGCCGTGAAAAAGCCCGCCAGCGGCGGGCTTTCGGGTTGCGATCGCCGCGGCTTAGGGCTTCTCGGCGTCGAGTGCGGCCTTGCGTTCGGCCTGCGTCTTGCTCACCGCCACCGGCTTGCCCTTGAGCTGGTTCAGCGCCTGCACCAGCGGGAAGTCTTCGGCCGAGCCGAATTCGGGCAGCGGCTTGGGCGGCTCCTTGGTCTTGGCCGACAGCTCCTCGAGCTTCTTGCGCGCTTCTTCGCGCGCCTTCTCGCGGGCGTCGTCCTTCTTCTCGTCGGCACCGCCCAGGTGCTTCTCGAGATCGGCCTCGCGCATGCGCAGCGCAGCGAAGACGTTGCCCTCGGCGGTCTCGTCCAGCCAGACATCGGGCACGATGCCCTTGGCCTGGATCGAGCGGCCGCTGGGCGTGTAGTAGCGCGCGGTGGTGATCTTCAGCGCGGTGTCGGCCGACAGCGGGCGCACGGTCTGCACCGAGCCCTTGCCGAAGGTCTGCGCGCCCATGATGGTGGCCCGCTTGTGGTCTTGCAGCGCGCCAGAGACGATCTCGCTGGCCGAGGCAGAGCCTTCGTTGACCAGCACCACCAGCGGCACGCTCTTGAGCGCGGCCGGCAGCTTGCGCAGCGGATCGCTGTTGCCGCGGCGCAGGTAATACTCGGGCGAAGCCTTGAAGGTGGCGCGCGATTCGGCGATCTGGCCGTTGGTGGTGACGACCACCACATCACTGGGCAGGAAGGCCGCCGACAGCGCCACGGCGCCCTCCAGCAGGCCGCCCGGATCGTTGCGCAGGTCGAGCACCACCCCCTTGATGCCGGGGTCGGCCTTGTACATCTCTTCCATCTTGCGCGCGAAGTCGTCGATCGTGCGGTCCTGGAACTGGCTGACCCGGATCCAGGCGTAACCCGGCTCGATCAGCTTGGCACGCACGCTCTGCACGCGGATCTCTTCGCGCGTGATGGTCACCGGGAAGGTGCGGCTCTCGGACTTGCGGAAGATGCTGAGCTGCACCTTGGTGCTGGGCTCGCCACGCATCTTCTTGACGGCCTGGTCCATGCTGAGGCCCTTGACCGGCGTGTCGTCGATGCGGGTGATCAGGTCGCCCGACTTGATGCCGGCGCGGAAGGCCGGCGAGCCTTCGATCGGCGAGACCACCTTCACCAGGCCGTCTTCCATGCCGATCTCGATGCCCACGCCGACGAACTTGCCGGTGGTGCCCTCGCGGAATTCCTTCAGCGTCTTCTTGTCGAAGTAGACCGAATGCGGATCGAGCCCGGCCACCATGCCGCCGATGGCGTCGGAGATCAGCTTCTTCTCGTCGACCGGCTCCACGTAGTCGCTCTTGACCATGCCGAACACGGCGGCCAGCTGCTGCAGCTCCTCGAGCGGCAGCGGCGACAGCGAGTTGCGCGCGAACGCCTGCAACTGCATGGTGGTGAGCGCACCGGCGATGGCACCCACCGCCAGCAGCCCCGCCACCTTGAATTTGCCCGTCATAAACCCTGCCTTGGCCATGGAGGCCCGCCAACGATATCGATGATCGGCCAGTATATGGCCGCACTTTTGGGTGAGAGCTCGGTAAGGGCGTGAAAGTTGCACCCGATTAGAGGGCATCCGACACGGCCCATCGGCCGGTGTGGCGGCGGCCAGGCCGCATTCATCGGCGCATCAGGCGCCCAGCCGGTCGGCCAGCTCGACCAGCGTGGCCACCCGGTGCTGCGGCGTGCCGCGCGGCGGGGCGGTGACGGGCAGGTCGGGCCGGCGCACCCAGGCGGCCTGCAGGCCGGCGTCGAGCGCGCCGTCGACGTCCAGCGCCGGGTCGTCGCCGATGTGCAGCGTGCGCGCCGGCTCGGCGCAGGCCCGCCGGCAGGCCTGCTCGAAGGCCGCCGGCGCAGGCTTGCCCACCCCCAGCTCACGCGCGCTGACGGCCGCATGGAAGTGACGGCCCAGACCCGGCACACGCTGCACGTCGGCATTGCCGTTGCTCAAGGCCACGATCGGCCAGCGCGCGGCCAGCCGCGCCAGCGCGGGCAGCACGTCGTCGTAGAGGTCGACCCGCTGGCGCTCGGCGAAGAAGACCTCGAAGGCCGGTTCGGCCAGCGCGGGGTCGTCGCCGGCGGCGACCAACGCGCGGCGGAGGGTCTCGCGGCGCAGCGCGCTCAGGTCGTGCGCCCAATCGGGCCGGTCCTGGGCCACCGCCGCGCGCAGGCCGCGCATCGCGGCGGCATCGTGCATCGCCACGGTGGCGGGGGCCTGCTGCTGCAGCCAGGCCTGCACCGCAGCCTCGGCGCGGCGGATGGTCGGCCACACCGGCCAGAGGGTGTCGTCGAGGTCGAGCGTGAGGGCTTGCAGGGTCATCGGCCGCGCATGGTAGGCCAAGCCACCTCGCACCGGTTCGGCGCCGCCCGCGCGCTAAGCTAGCAGCATGGACAAAACGCCCCACGAACTCACTGCCCGCAACTTTCCCACCGCCGAGGAGGAAGCGCGCGGACTGCAGCCACCCTCGCGCTACGGCGGCCCCGGGAGCGCCTACCGCCTGGCCTTCACCGACACCGATTTCCTGCTGCGCGAGGAGCTGCGGCCGGTGCGCATGCAGCTGGAACTGCTCAAGCCCGAGATGGTGCAGCAGGAACTGGGCATCGAGTCGACGATCGTGATCTTCGGCAGCGCGCGCATCCGCAGCCCTGAACAGTCCGCCGCGGCGGTGGCACTGGCCCGGGCCGGTGGCGACGCGCAGACCATCGCGCGCGCCGAGGCCACGCTGGCGATGAGCCACTTCTACGGCGAGGCGCGGCGCTTCGCCGGTCTGGTGACCGAGCGCTCGCGCTCGCACCAGACGCCGATCTACGTGGTCACCGGCGGGGGCCCCGGCATCATGGAGGCGGGCAACCGCGGTGCCCACGACGTGGGCGGCAAGAGCATCGGGCTGAACATCGTTCTGCCGCACGAGCAGGCCCCCAACGACTACATCACGCCCGAGCTGTGCTTCCAGTTCCACTACTTCGCGCTGCGCAAGATGCACTTCGTGATGCGCAGCATCGCGCTGGTGTGCTTCCCGGGCGGCTTCGGCACGCTCGACGAGCTGTTCGAGACGATGACGCTGATCCAGACCGGCAAGAGCCGGCCACGGCCGATCCTGCTGTTCGGCCGCGCCTTCTGGGAGAAGCTGATCGACTTCCAGCACCTGGTCGACACCGGCATGATCGGCGCGGGCGACCTGAACCTGTTCCATTTCGTCGAGACCGCCGAGGAGGCCTGGGACAAGCTGGCCGAGTTCTACGGCTTCAGCGACCCCGACATCGGGCGCGAAGAAACCGCCGGATCGGTCTGAGCGATGGCTGCCGCGATCAGCCTGATCGGCGCCCCCACCGACATCGGCGCGGGCAGCCGCGGCGCCAGTATGGGCCCCGAGGCCCTGCGCGTGGCCGGCATTCAGGCGGTGCTGGAAGGCCATGGCCTGCAGGTGGCCGACCGCGGCAACCTGGCCGGACCGGCCAACCCCTGGCTGCCGCCCGTCGACGGCTACCGCCACCTGGCCGAGGTGGTGGCCTGGAACCAGGCGGTGCACGACGCGATGCTGGCCGAACTGCGCGACCAGCGCCTGCCGATCCTGCTGGGCGGCGACCACTGCCTGGGCCTGGGCTCGATCAGCGCGGTGGCGCGCCACTGCCGCGAGGTGGGCAAGAAGCTGCGGGTGCTGTGGCTGGACGCGCATGCCGACTTCAACACCCAGGTGCTGACGCCCAGCGGCAACCTGCACGGCATGCCGGTGGCCTGCCTGTGCGGGCTGGGGCCGCAGGCGCTGATCGAGATCGGTGGCCAGGTGCCGGCGCTCAACCCCAAGTGGATCAAGCAGATCGGCATCCGCTCGGTCGATGCCGGCGAGAAGCGGCTGGTGCACCAGGTCGGGCTCGAGGTGTTCGACATGCGCTACATCGACGAGATGGGCATGCGCCACACGATGGAGCTGGCGCTGGCCACGCTGGATGCGCAGACGCACCTGCACGTGAGCTTCGACGTCGACTTCCTCGATCCGGCCATTGCCCCGGGCGTGGGCACCACCGTGCGCGGCGGCCCGACCTACCGCGAGGCGCAGCTGTGCATGGAGATGATCGCCGACACCGGCCGCCTGGCCTCGCTGGACGTGATGGAGCTGAACCCGGCCCTGGACGTGCGCAACCAGACCGCCGAACTGGCCGTGGACCTGATCGAGAGCCTGTTCGGCAAGAGCACCCTGATGCGGGCGTGAGCGGCGGCCCTGTCGCCCGCTTGACAGTGGTTTCCCCGGTCCGCGCCGGGCCTGAATGCAGCACCATGCCGTCAACCACCTTGAAGGACCGCTGATGCGCACCCGTGTTGCCCTGCTGCTGACCACGCTGACTTCGGCCATCGTCGGCCTGCCCGCCGCCGCGCTGGCGCAAGGCTTTCCGATCCCTGGCAAGCCGATCCGCATCGTCGTGCCGTTCCCGGCCGGCGGCCAGACCGACATCCAGGCGCGCCTGCTGGCGACCAAGCTGCAGCCGGCGCTGGGCGTGACGGTGCTGGTGGACAACAAGCCCGGCGCGTCCAGCATCCTGGGCACCATGGAGGTGGTGCGCGCCCCTGCCGACGGCCACACGCTGCTCTACACGATCAGCGTCACCGCGGCGCAGAACCCGCACCTGTTCAGCAAACTGCCCTACGACCCGCTGAAGGACCTGACGCCGGTGATGTTCGCCGCGCGCTCGTCCACCGTGCTCACCGTGCCGGCCTCGTCCCCGTTCAACAGCGTGGCCGACCTGATCAAGCACGCCAAGGCCAACCCGGGCAAGCTGAACTACGCCTCGTACTCGCTGGGCAGCACCTCGCACCTGGTGGCCGAGCTGATGCAGCAGTCCACCGGCACGCAGATGACCCACATCCCGTTCAAGGGCTCGGCCGATGCCGGCATGGCGCTGATGGGCGGGCAGGTGGATTTCCTGTTCGACGGCCCCACCACGGCGATCGCCAACGCCAAGGCCGGGCGGGTCAAGATGCTGGCCTACACCGACCCCAAGCCCTACACCGCGCTGGGCAAGCTGCCCAACATGGCCGAGGCCGGCGTGCCCGGCGTGGACGTCACCGGCGGCATGCAGTTCTTCGGCCCGCGCAACCTGCCGCCCGAGGTGCTGACCAAGATCAACACCGCCCTGGCCACCGCGCTGAAGGACCCGGACGTGGCCAAGATCTATGCCGACGGCGCCAGCGAGATCGTGGCCTCCAGCGCCGCCGAGCATGCCGCCTCGGTGAAGGAGCAGCACGAGCGCTGGGGCGGCGTGATCCGCAAGCTGGGCCTCAAGCTCGATTGATCCCGACGCCGCGCGCATGAACGCCGACGACAGCGCCAGCCTGGCCAGCCTGCCGGCGCTCGAGCTGCGCCGGCTGATCGGCACCAGGCGGCTCTCGCCGGTCGAACTGCTGCAGGCCTGCATCAACCGCATCGAGGCGGTCAACCCGGCGGTCAACGCACTGTGCGAGACCGACTTCGAGCGCGCGCTGGCCGGCGCTCGTGCGGCCGAGGCCGCGGTGATGCGCGGCGAGGCCCTGCCGCTGCTGCACGGCCTGCCGGTCGGCGTGAAGGACCTGGAAGACACCGCCGGCTTGCGCACCACCTACGGCAACATCGACCACCGCCAGCATGTGCCCACCGCCGACTGCGTGCTGGTGCAGCGCCTGCGCGCGGCCGGCGCGCTGGTCACGGCCAAGACCAACACCCCCGACATGGGCGCCGGCGCCAACACCCGCAACGTGGTGTGGGGCGCCACCGGCAACCCGTTCGACCCCACCCGCAACGCCGGCGGTTCGTCGGGCGGATCGGCGGTGGCGCTGGCCTGCGACCTGCTGCCGCTGGCCTCGGGCTCCGACCTGGGCGGCTCGCTGCGCATCCCCGCCGGCTACTGCGGCGTGGTGGGGCTGCGACCCTCACCCGGCGTGGTGGCCAGCGGCGACCGGCTGCTGGGCTTCAGCCCGCTGCCGGTGCTGGGGCCGATGGCGCGCTCGGTGGCCGATCTGGCGCTGATGCTGGCGGCCATCGCCGGGCCGCATGCCGACGATCCGCTGTCGCTGCCGTTCGACAGCACGGCGCTGCAGCCGCTGCGGCCGGCCGATCTGTCCCGCCTGCGGGTGGGCTACACCGAGGACTTCGGCGGTTGCCTGGTCGACGACGACATCCGCCGCAGCTTCCGTGCGCGCATCGCCGCCATCGCACCGCTGTTCGCCACCTGCGAGCCGCTGGGCGTGG
>JAURXG010000672.1 GCA_030654555.1 Aquabacterium sp. | reverse complement strand
GCGGCAAATCGTCACGATGGTGGTCAACGGCCTCAGCAGCGCGGCCATCGGCACGCAGTTGCACCTGTCGCCCAAGACGGTGGACACCTACCGCAGCCGGGTGATGGCCAAGCTGGGCGTCAGCGGCGTCACCTCGCTGGTGCGGCTGGCCGTGCGCGAAGGCCTGGTCGAGAAGTAGACCGCCGCCGGCTAGACGGCGCAGCTGCGAAAACCCACGAAACGATCGTCACGCCCCGCGGCGACGAACTGCCGCGCACGCGCATGCCGCAGGCGCGCGCTGCCCCAGGCCGAGGCCCCGCGCAGCACGCGCTGGGCCGGCGCCTCGGCGGTGGCCAGTGCCGGCACGGCCGACCCGCCCGGATAGGGCCGCGCCCGGCCCGCCACCCACTCGGCCACCTCGCCCCAGGCAAAGCCGCGCGCGGCGGCCTCGGTGGCCGCCAGCTCCCACTCGGCCTCGGACGGCAGGCGCCGGCCGGCCCAGCTGCACCAGGCTTCGGCTTCGTGGGCGCTGACATGCAGCACCGCCTGCTGGCCCGGCAAGCGCTGCAGCCGGCCCTGGCGGCGCGCCAGCACACCGCCCGAGACCTGCTCCACGTAACGCGGCGCACGGCGGGCGGTGGCGTCCAGCATCTCCCAGCCGGCGTCGGTCCACCAGCGGCGCTCGTCGTAGCCACCGTCCTCGACGAACTCGGCAAACTGCGCCCAGCACACCGGCTGCGCGTCGATCTCGAATTCGGCCACGGCGACCTCGTGTATCCAGCGCTCGGCCTCGGGCACGAAGCCGCCGCGCGGCGAGCCCAGCATCCAGCGCTGGCCGCCCAGCACCATCGCATCGCGCCGGCCCCGGCCGGGCAGCGCCGGCCAAAGGCCGCGCTCGATCAGCGCCTGCTGGCGCTCGGGCGCCAGGTCGAGCGCCTGCACCAGCACCGCCAGCGCCTCGCCCAGCCGGTCTTCGTGGTGCAGCGCCAGGCGGAAGACATGCAGCGCGGCGTCGTCGGACTCGGCCTTGTCGAGCAGCTCGAGCGTGGTGTCCAGCGTATCGGCCAGGTACTGGCGCAGCACCTGGGCATCGGGCGCGCGGCGCTGCCAGCGCTGTGCCCGGGTGCTGGCCTGCGGGTCGAACCAGGCATCGGCGCGGGGATGCACCGACGCCAGCCGCAGCCCGGTGGGATCGGCCGCCTCGCCGCGACCGCGCTGCACATGGCGCGCCACCCAGAACTCCTGGAACCAGGCCGCCTGCCCGGCCAGCCACCAGGGCGGATCGAAGCCGTCGAAGCTGCTGGAGAACTGCAGCCCGTCGAAGGCCGCCAGCCAGCCCAGCGTGCGGTTGCGCGCGTCCATCAGCGCCAGTTGCAGCAGGTCGGGGCCGGCGCTGCGCATGGCCTGCGCATCGTGCACCTGCACGTCGATCAGACCGGTGGCCAGGCTCATGGGGTCAGCGGCCTCGGCGACGGGTGCACGGGTGGATCAATCGTTGATCGCGGGCTTGACCAGCGCCAGCGGCGCGGGAAAGCGCTTGCGGACCGCCGCCTCGATGCCGGCGGCGTCCAGCCCCAGCATGGCCAGCAGCTTGACCGGATCGCCATGCTCGATGAACTCGTCGGGCAGGCCCAGCTGCAGCAGCGGCAGGCTCAGCCCGGCCGCGGCCAGGCATTCGGCCACCGCGCTGCCGGCGCCGCCGGCGATGCAGCCCTCCTCGACCGTGACCAGCGCATCGTGGCAACGTGCCAGCTCGGTCACCAGCGCCGCGTCGATGGGCTTGGCAAAGCGCATGTTGGCCACCGTGGCATCCAGCGCCTCGCCGGCGGCCAGCGCCGGATGCAGCACGGTGCCGAAGGCCAGGATCGCGATGCGCCGGCCGGCGCCCGTCGGCACCGCGGCCTGGCGGCGGATCTCGCCCTGCCCCCAGGGCAGCGTGGTCAGGCCCGGCTCGATGGCCTTGCCGACGCCGGCACCGCGCGGGTAGCGCACGGCGACCGGATGGTCGCGCCGGAACGCGGTGGTCAGCGCCTTGCGGCACTCGTCCTCGTCGGACGGCGTCAGCACGCCCAGGTTGGGAATGCAGCGCAGGTAGGCGATGTCGTAGGCGCCGGCATGGGTGGCGCCGTCGGCACCGACGATGCCGGCGCGGTCGATCGCGAACACCACCGGCAGGTTCTGCAGCGCCACGTCGTGGATCAGCTGGTCGTAACCACGCTGCAGGAAGGTGGAGTAGATCGCCACCACCGGCTTGAGCCCCTCGCAGGCCAGGCCGGCGGCGAAGGTGACGGCATGCTGCTCGGCGATGCCCACGTCGTGATACCGCCGGGGGAACCGCTGCTCGAACTCGACCATGCCCGAGCCCTCGCGCATGGCCGGGGTGATGCCCACCAGGCGCTCGTCGGCGGCGGCCATGTCGCACAGCCACTGGCCGAACACCTGCGTGAAGGTGATCTTGGGCGCGGCCGCCGGCTTGGTCAGACCGACGCTGGGGTCGAACTTGGCCGGGCCGTGGTAACCGATCGGGTCGTTCTCGGCCAGCTTGTAGCCGTAGCCCTTCTTGGTGACCACATGCAGGAACTGCGGTCCCTTCTTGTCGCGCAGGTTCTCCAGCGTGGGGATCAGCGAGTCGAGGTCGTGGCCGTCGATCGGGCCGACGTAGGTGAAGCCCAGCTCCTCGAAGATCGTGCCGGGCACGACCATGCCCTTGGTGTGCTCCTCGAAGCGACGCGCAAACTCGTAGAGCGGCGTGTTCTTCAGCACGCTCTTGGCGCCCTCGCGCGCGGCCGAGTAGAAGTTGCCGCTCATCAGCCGCGCCAGGTGCTTGTTGAGCGCGCCCACCGGCGGGCTGATCGACATGTCGTTGTCGTTGAGGATCACCAGGATGTCGGCCGGGCCGGCACCGTTGGCCGCGCCGCCGTGGTTCAGCGCCTCGAAGGCCATGCCGCCGGTGAGCGCGCCGTCGCCGATCACCGCCACCGCGCGCCGGTGCTCGCCCTTCAGGCGCGCCGCATGCGCCATGCCCAGCGCCGCCGAGATCGAGGTCGACGAGTGGCCGGTGTCGAAGGTGTCGTACTCGCTCTCGGCGCGGCGCGGAAAGCCGCTGATGCCACCCAGCTGCTTGAGCGTGCCCATCTGGTCGCGCCGGCCGGTGAGGATCTTGTGCGGGTAGGTCTGGTGGCCCACGTCCCAGACGATGCGGTCGTAGGGCGTGTTGAAGACGTAGTGCAGCGCGATCGTCAGCTCCACTGTGCCCAGGTTGGACGACAGGTGGCCGCCGGTCTTGCTGACGCTGCTGATCACGAAGTCGCGCAGCTCGTTGGCCAGGCGGCCCAGCTCGCCGCGCGACAGCCGCCGCAAGTCGGCCGGCTCGTTGAGGGTGTTCAACAGGGAGGAGGGCATGCGGGTTCTTTCAGCGTTCTCAGCTGT
>JAURXG010000006.1 GCA_030654555.1 Aquabacterium sp. | reverse complement strand
CGTGATCGGCATCGGTGTCGTCGTGGCTTGGCGCTGGGCCGCCCCCGACGGGTTGCCAGAGGGCATCGCCGGCGGCAACGGACGACTGGAAGCCACGACGATCGATGTGGCTGCCAAGAGCGGCGGGCGGCTGCTGTCCGTGCGCGTGCGCGAGGGCGACTTCGTGTCTGCCGGCGACGAGATCGCCCGCATGGACACCCAATCGCTGGACGCGCAGTTGCGCGGAGCCCAGGCCCAGTTGCGCCAGGCGAGAACCGCACGCGCGACGCTGACGGCCCTGGTGCGGCAGCGCGAGCAGGCCGTGACGACCGTCGCATCCCTGGTCGCGCAGCGTGAGGCCGAGGCCGCCCTGGCCGAGAAGGAACTGCGCCGCACCTCGGAGCTGGCGGCGCAGAAGTTCTTCTCGCCTCAGCAGCTCGACGCCGCCAACGCGCGCGTCCAGGCCAGCCGCGCCGCGCTGAGCGCCGCCAAGTCGCAGCGCATCGAGGCCGAGTCGGCGGTGCTGACCGCCCGCTCGCAGATCGTCGAGTCCGAGGCCGCCATCGAATCGGCGCAGGCGGCCGCGGACCGCATCCAGGTCGAAATCGCCGACTCGGTGCTGCGCGCGCCGCGCGGCGGGCGCGTGCAGACCGTGCTGGCCCAGGGCGGCGAGGTGCTGGCCGGCGGTGGGCGCGTGGTGTCGCTGGTCGATCTGTCGGACGTGACGATGAGCTTCTTCCTGCCCGAGACTGCCGCCGGCCGCGTGGCCATCGGCGCCGAAGCGCGTCTGGTGCTCGATGCGGCACCCAAGATGGTCATTCCGGCGCAGGTGGACTTCGTGGCCAGCGTCGCCCAGTTCACGCCCAAGACGGTGGAGACCGAGTCGGAGCGGCAGAAGATGGTCTTCAAGGTGCGCGCGCGGGTCGACCCGGTGCTGCTCGGCCAGCACCGCGATCAGGTCAAGACCGGGCTGCCGGGCATGGCCTATGTGCGAATCGGCGCCGAGCCCTGGCCGCCACAACTGGCGGTTAACGTGCCCGAGGCACGCGCGGCGGCTTCAGCACCCGGACACGTGCCATCGGAATCGTGCAAGAGGGCTGGATCGACCATCGACCAAACGGTTAGCGACCAAACGCTTGTTAGTTGATAAACTATACGCCATGGCCGACTCCATTGACATCAGCAAGAGAGCGTTGATCCTGCGTACGGCAGCGAGGCTGTTCCGCCAGAACGGTTACGAGCGCACCTCGGTGCGCCAGATCGCCGAGGCGCTGGAGATGACCTCGGGCTCGCTCTTCTATCACTACGCCAGCAAGGAAGACCTGCTGGTGGCGGTGATGGAAGAGGGCGTGCGCGACGTTCTCGCTGCTGTCAGCAAGGGGCTGGCCGGCGAGGCCCGACTGCCCGAACGCGTGCTGGCGATGGTGCAGTGCCACCTGACGGCGCTGCTGGGGCCCAACCTCGACGCGCTGACGGTGATGATGTACGAGTGGCGCAGTCTGTCGCCGCCTGCGCACCAGCGGATCATGAAGTGGCGCGATGCTTACGAAGCGCTGTGGGCGCCACCCATCGGCGAAGCGGCTGCGCTGGGTCTGGTGGATGCCGACACCGTGCTCGTTCGCCAGACCGTCCTGGGCGCGCTCAACTGGTCCGGCCAATGGTATCGGCCGGACCGGCGCCTGGGCGTCGACGGGCTCGCACTGCGCATGTTCGCATTGTTGTTCCCGCGCCTGAGCGAGCGGCTGGGTGCGAGCGTTGATCGGGATCGCGGCAGCGTCGATGCATTGGGCCCAATGCGGCTGGGCACCGTTTCGTCCGAAGCCTGACGATTTTTTTGAGTTCAAACCACCGGAGACCGAATCGTGAATGCTGCTGCCACCATGATGCAGACGCCCTTGTCGCTCAATCACTTTCTGGCGCGCGCCAAGCAGTACCACGGCGACGTCGAGATCGTGACGCGCATGCCAGACAAGTCGCTGCACCGCCAGACTTACGCCGATTTCAATCGTCGCGCGCTGGCCTTGGCCGAGGTACTGGTCAAGGCCGGCATCCGGCCCGGTGACCGAGTGGCCACGCTGTGCTGGAACCACTACGCGCACCTGGAGTGCTACTTCGGCATTCCGGCCGCCGGCGCGGTAATGCACAACCTGAATCTGCGACTGTTCCCGCACGACATCGCGTTCATCGTCAACCACGCCAAGGATCGCGTGCTGATCGTCGACGACGTGCTTCTGCCGCTGCTGGCGCAGTTTGCCAAGGACGTGAAGTTCGAGCGCGTGATCGTGGTGCCGCTCACCGGCAAGCCGGTGAACGCTGGACATGAGGACTACGAGGCGCTGCTGAAAACGGCCACGGGTGACTTCCAGCCGGTGGGAGTGGACGAGAACGCGCCCTGCGGCATGTGCTACACCTCGGGCACCACTGGCAGCCCCAAGGGCGTGGTCTATTCGCATCGGTCGACGGTGCTGCACACCCTGGTCGCCGCCTTGCCGGGCACCTTGAGCGTGTCGGGGACCGATACGGTGCTGCCGGTGGTGCCCATGTTCCACGCCAACGCCTGGGGGCTGCCGTATCTGGCGACCTTCGTCGGCGCCAAGCTCGTGCTGCCGGGGCCGCACCTCGATTCGGACTCGCTGCTCGAGCTGTACCAGAACGAGCGTGTCACCGTCACCGGCGGCGTGCCGACGATCTGGCTGTCGCTGCTGCAGACATTGCGCGCCAACCCGGGCAAGTACGACTTGGTGCCGGGCATGCGCATGCTCGTCGGCGGCTCGGCCGCTCCGGAGTCGCTGTTCCGCGGCTTCGATGAGTTCGGGCTCGTCGTCGGCACCGCCTGGGGCATGACCGAGACCTCGCCGCTGGGTACGGTCTCGGTGTTGACGCCGGGCATGCGCGCGCTGCCGCAGGAGGAGCAATACGCCTTTCGCGTCAAACAGGGCATGGCCGCGCCGCTGGTCGACATTCGGCTCGTCGGCGAAGAAGGCGAGGTGCCCTGGGACGGCAAGTCCGTGGGCGAGATCCAGGTCCGCGGGCCGTGGATCACCGGCAGTTATCACGAATTGCCGCGTAACGAAAGCAGCTTCACCGCCGACGGCTGGCTGCGCACCGGCGACGTGGGCTGCATCGACGAAAATGGTTTTCTGCGCCTGACCGACCGGACCAAGGATCTCATCAAGTCCGGCGGCGAATGGATCAGCTCAGTCGACCTCGAGAACGCCGTGATGGGCCATCCTGCGGTGCTGGAAGCGGCCGTGATCGCGGTGGCGCACCCGCGCTGGGCCGAGCGGCCGCTGGCGGTGATCGTGTTGCGCCCCGGCATGACGGCGACGGCGGACGACATCCGCGACCATCTGGCGCACACGTTCGCCAAGTGGCAGTTGCCGGAGGCCTATGAATTCGTCACCGAGATCCCTAGAACCTCGACCGGCAAATTCCTGAAGACCAGGCTGCGCGAGACCTACAGGGACTGGAAGTGGGATTGATCGACCCGGGGCACGTCCCCGGGATCGATGCGTGTTTTTTTCAACCAATGGAGAAGCAGTGAAGATACTGATCGCCGTGAAACGAGTGCTCGACTACAACGTCAAGGCCCGCGTGAAATCAGACGGTTCGGGGGTCGACCTCGCGAACCAGAAGCTGTCGATGAACCCCTTCGACGAGATCGCCTGCGAAGAGGCGGTGCGGCTGAAGGAAGCCGGTGTTGTCACCGAAATCATCGCCGTCTCCTGCGGCCCGGCGGGCTGCCAGGAGACGCTGCGCAGCGCCATGGCCATCGGCGCCGACCGCGGCGTGCTGGTGGAGACGAACGATGTACTCGAGCCGCTGGCGGTGGCCAAGCTGATGCAGCACGTGGCGGCCAAAGAAGGCGTGCAGCTCGCCATCTTCGGCAAACAGGCCATCGACGACGACGCCGGCCAGACCGGGCAGATGTTCGGTGCGCTGATGGGCTGGGCCCAGGCCACCTTTGCCTCGAAGGTCACGATCGAGGGCGGCTCGGCCACCATCTGCCGCGAGATCGACGGCGGCCTGGAGACGCTGCAGATGAAGCTGCCGGTGGTCATCACGACCGACCTGCGCCTGAACGAGCCGCGCTTCATCACCCTGCCCAACATCATGAAGGCGAAGAAGAAGCCGCTCGAAGTGATCAAGGCGGCGGATCTCGGCCTGGACCTGGCACCGCGCACCACCACGCTGCGCGTGGACGAACCGTCGGCGCGCAAGGCCGGCATCAAGGTGGCCGATGTGGCCGATCTCGTGAAGCGACTCAAAGAAGAAGCGAAGGTGATTTGATGACGACCCTGATCATTGCCGAACACGACAACGCCGCGCTGAAGCCGGCCACGCTCAACACCATCGCCGCCGCCCTGAAGATCGGCGGCGCCGTACACGTGCTGGTGGCCGGCAGCGGCTGTGCAGCCGCTGCGCAGGCGGCTGCAGCGGCGGCCGGCGTGGCCAAGGTGCTGCTGGCCGACGCCACGCACCAGGGCGCGCAGACAGCCGAGAATCTGGCGGCCCTGGTCGTCGAACAAGTGCGGGCCGACGCCTCGTGCACCCATGTGCTGGCGCCGGCTACGCCCTTCGGCAAGAACGTGCTGCCGCGGGTGGCTGCGCTGCTCGACGCCTCGCAGCTGTCGGACGTGACTGCCATCGAGTCGCCCGACACCTTTCAGCGCCCGCTTTACGCCGGCAATGCCGTCGCGCGCGTGCAGTCCCGGGACAAGATCAAGGTGCTGAGCATCCGCACCACGGCCTTCGACCCGGTTGCCGCGTCGGGTGGTTCGGCGGCGGTGGAAAGCGTGGCGGCGGGCAGCGATCTGGGCCTGACGCAACTGCTCGGACGCGAGGTCGTGAAGCTCGAGCGACCCGAACTCACCGCGGCCAAGGTCATCGTCTCCGGTGGCCGTGGCATGGGCGCTGCCGACAAGTTCCACAGCGTGCTGGAGCCGCTGGCCGACAAGCTGGGCGCTGCGCTCGGTGCCTCACGCGCGGCGGTCGATGCCGGCTACGCGCCCAACGACTACCAGGTCGGCCAGACCGGCAAGATCGTCGCGCCGCAGCTGTACGTTGCGGTGGGCATCTCGGGTGCCATCCAGCACTTGGCCGGCATGAAGGACAGCAAGGTCATCGTGGCCATCAACAAAGACGCCGAGGCGCCGATCTTCCAGGTGGCCGACTATGGCCTGGTGGGCGACCTGTTCGGGGTGGTGCCGGAGCTGGTAGCCGCCCTGTAGGAATCGATTGACCGCGCGGCAAGGCCATTCGGCCTTGTCGCGCCAAGCTGCAAACCCGGAGACGAACACCATGACAGCCTCGGTTCCTGCCACCGCCGGCGTGCCGCCGCCGGGTGCGATGGCACGCGTCGCCATCGGCGACTTCCTGCGCCGCTCGGCCGCGCGTGACCCGGCCAAGACCGCGTTCGTGCTCGGCGCCGAGCGCCTGGGCTACGGCGACTTCGACGCCCGCGTCAGCCAATGCGCCAACGCCTTGCTGGCCGCCGGCCTGGCACGCGGCGACCGTGTGGCCACGCTGTGCAACAACTCGCTCGAGTTCCTGGTGGCGATGTTCGGCATCCACCGGGCGGGGCTGATCTGGGTGCCCATCAACACCGGGCTCGGTATCGACGATGTGCGCTACATCATCGACCACTCCGAGGCGCGTTTCGTGCTCGTGGACGCGGCGCTGATGGCGCGTGCCGACATCGCCGCCTCGGTGGCGAAGCTGCCCGGGCGCGGCTGGGTGCTGGAAGGCGAGGGCGGCGGCCCCTTCAGTGCCTTTTCAGCCGCTCTGTCGGCCCAGCCCGCGACCGAGACCCAGGTCGAGATCCACGACCGCGATGTGGCCCAGATCATGTACACCAGCGGCACGACGGGCCGCCCCAAGGGAGTGATGCAGAGCCATTTGTCGGTGGTGATGGCGGCGATGAACAACGCCATCGAATTCGGCCTCTGGCGCGACGATGTTGCCAACGCGACGCTGCCGCTGTTCCACTGTGCGCAGCACACCCTGATGTTCGGCCTGCTGGCGGCCGGCGGCACGCTGATCGTGATGCGCGGCTTCGACTCCGCGCAGGTGCTCGACGCCATCGAGGGCGAACGGCTGAGCTTCCTCGTCGGCCTGCCGCTGATGCACCAGGCCCTGCTCGACCACCCCACCCGTCCACAGCGCGACCTGTCCAGTCTGCGGGTCTGTCTGTATGCCATGGCGCCGATGCCTGAAACCCTGCTGCGCCGGCTGATCGCCGAGTTCTGCCCGAACTACATGCTGGGCACGGGCCAGACCGAGATGTACCCGCTGACCGTCGCCTTCCGCCCGGAACAGCAGTTGCAGCGCTTTGGGTCGTACTGGGGCGTAAGCACGCTGATCAACGACACTGCGGTGATGGACGATGCCGGGCACCTGCTAGGGCCGGGCGAGGTGGGCGAGATCGTGCACCGGGGCCCGAACGTGATGGAGGGCTACTACAAGAACCCCGAGGCCACGGCCGAGTCGCGCGCCCACGGCTGGCACCACACCGGTGACCTGGGCCTGTGGGTCGATGGCCAGCTGATGTTCAGGGACCGCAAAAAAGACATGATCAAGACCGGCGGCGAGAATGTGCCGTCGATCAAGATCGAGGCCGTTCTGCTGCGCCACCCGGCGGTGGCGAATGCTGCGGCGGTGGGCCTGCCGCACCGGCGTTGGATCGAGGCCGTGACGGCGTTCGTCGTGCTCAAGCCCGGCGCGCAGGTCGACGAGGCCGGCCTGATCCAGCATTGCAAAGAGCATCTCGGCGGCTTCGAGGTGCCCAAGGCCATCGCCATCATCGACGCGCTGCCGATGACGAGCACAGGCAAGATCCAGAAGCATCCGCTGCGCGAGCGCTATCAGTGCATGTACGACACCGACCCGGGCTGATGCGGCGCGGCGGCGGCGGTGTTGGAGGGTCGTAGTCGACCGACGCGCCTGACTGCCACGCGCATTTCCTAACGCTTGTTTGGTAAAATTCCGAACAACCTCTGGCAACCCACTTCCGCCCCATGTCCAATGCCCGCGAACGACACCCCGAACTGCGCGCCGCCCTGCGCGAGCTGTGCAAGCGTTTCCCCGACGAGTACTTCCGCGGCATCGACGAAGCGCGCGGCTACCCCGAGGCCTTTGTCGATGCCCTGACCCAGGCCGGCTGGCTGGCGGTGATGATCCCCGAGGAATACGGCGGCGCTGGGCTGGGCTTGGCCGAGGCCTCGGTGGTGATGGAGGAGGTCAACCGCAACGGCGGCAACGCCGGCGCCTGCCACGGCCAGATGTACAACATGGGCACCTTGCTGCGCCACGGCTCCGAAGAGCAGAAGCGCCGCTACCTGCCGAAGATCGCCACCGGCACGCTGCGCCTGCAGTCGATGGGCGTGACCGAGCCGACCACCGGCACCGACACCACCAAGATCAAGACCACCGCGCTGCGCAGCGACAGCGGCGACCGCTACGTCGTCAACGGCCAGAAGGTGTGGATCTCGCGCATCCAGCACAGTGACCTGATGATCCTGCTGGCGCGCACGACGCCGCTGGCGGAGGTCAAGCGCAAGTCTGAGGGCATGTCGATCTTCATCGTCGACCTCCACCAGGCCATTGGCAAGGGCCTGACCGTGCGGCCGATCCGCAACATGGTCAACCACGAGACCAATGAACTGTTCTTCGAGAACCTGGAGATCCCGGCCGAAAACCTGATCGGCGAGGAAGGCATGGGCTTCAAGTACATCCTCGACGGCCTGAACGCCGAGCGCACGCTGATCGCCGCCGAGTGCATTGGCGACGGACGCTGGTTCGTCAAGCGCAGCGTCGCCTACGCCAACGACCGCCGCGTCTTCGACCGGCCGATCGGCCAAAACCAGGCGGTGCAGTTTCCGATCGCCGAAAGCCACATCGAGTTGGAGACCGCGGATCTGATGCGCTGGCGCGCCTGCGACTTGTTCGATGCCTACGAGCCCTGCGGCGCCGAGGCCAACATGGCCAAGTACCTGGCGGCCAAGGCGTCGTGGGAAGCAGCCAACGCGGCGATCCAGACGCATGGCGGTTTCGGCTTCGCCTGCGAATACGACATCGAGCGCAAGTTCCGCGAGACCCGGCTTTACCAGGTGGCGCCGATCTCCACCAACCTGATCCTGTCGTACGTGGCCGAGCATGTGCTCGGCCTGCCGCGTTCTTTCTAGAAGGTATCCCATGCTTCCCTTGCAAGGCATGCTGGTCGTCACGCTGGAACATGCCATCGCCGCGCCGTTCTGCACCCGCCAGCTGGCTGACCTGGGCGCGCGCGTCATCAAGATCGAGCGCCCGGGCGAGGGCGACTTCGCACGCGCCTACGACACCCGCACGCGTGGCTTGGCCTCGCATTTCGTGTGGTGCAACCGCAGCAAGGAAAGTTTGACGCTGGACCTGAAGAAACCGGCCGCGCGTGCGGTGCTGCAGAAGCTGGTCGAGCGTGCCGATGTGCTGGTGCAGAACCTGGCGCCCGGCGCCGCTGCGCGCATGGGCTTGGACCATGCCAGTCTGGAGCCGGTCAATCCGCGCGTCGTGGTGTGTGACATCTCAGGTTACGGTGATGGCGGGCCGTACACGGACAAGAAGGCCTACGACCTGCTGATCCAGAGCGAGTCGGGCTTCGTGTCGGTGACCGGCACGCCCGAGCATCCGTCCAAGGCCGGGCTGTCCATCGCCGACATCGCCGCCGGCATGTACGCCTACAGCGGCGTGCTCGCCGCGCTGCTGGAGCGCGGACGCACGGGCCGCGGCCAGCGGCTGGAGATCTCAATGCTCGAGGCCATGTCCGAGTGGATGGGCTTCCCTCTCAACTACACGCTGGACGGCCAGCCGCCGCCGGTGCGCGCCGGCGCCTCGCATGCCGCCATCTACCCTTACGGCCCCTTCACCTGTGGCGACGGCAAGTCGGTGGTGCTGGGCGTACAGCACGACCGGGAATGGACGGCCTTCTGCGACAAGGTCCTGCTGCAGCCGGCGCTGGCCAAGCAGTACCTGGGCAACGCCAACCGGCTGGCGCAGAAGGACAAGCTGCTCGGCATCATCGACGCGGTGTTCTCCAAGCTGACCGCCGCGCAGTTGATCGAGCGCCTGGAAGACGCGCAGATCGCCAACGCCCAGCTCAACGAGATGGCCGATCTGTGGAAACACCCGCAATTGCAGGCACGCCGGCGCTGGGCCGAAATCGGCACACCGGGCGGGCCGGTGCCGGCGCTGTTTCCGCCGCATCATCTGTCGGGTGCCGAGCCGCCGCCGATGGGCCCTGTGCCGGCGCTGGGCCAGCACACCAATGCCATCCTGGCCGAGTTGGGCTATTCGCAGGCCGACATCGCACGGCTGCGCGCCGAGCGTGCGGCCTGATCGTCAAAGGCCTTTCATGAGTACACAAGCCAACCCCAGCGCGCAACTCGCCGCATTCGCCGCCGGCCTGCGCTTCGACAGCATTCCGGCGCCGGTGCTTCGGCGAACCGAAGACCTGCTCCTGGACTGGACCGGCTCGGCGCTGGCCGGCAAGAGCGCACGCGCGGTGCAGGCCATCGAGGCCTATGCGCGCATCATGGGGCCGGCCGATGGCGGCGCCGAGGTGCTGATCACGCGGCGCATGACTTCGCCGCACTTCGCGGCCATGGTCAATGCCGCGGCCTCGCACGTGGTCGAGCAGGACGACGTGCACAACGGCTCGGTGTTCCACCCCGCTGCCGTGGTGTTCCCGCCGGCGCTGGCGGTGGCGCAGGCCATCGGCGCCAGCGGGCGCGAGTTCCTGGCCGCGGTGGTGGCGGGCTACGAGGTCGGCATCCGCGTCGGCGAGTTCCTGGGCCGTTCGCACTACCGCATCTTCCACACCACGGCCACCGCCGGTACCCTGGCCGCGGCGGCTGCCACCGGGCGCCTGCTGGGCCTGGACGCGGCGCAGATGTTGCACGCCTTCGGCAGTGCCGGCACGCAGGCAGCGGGGCTGTGGGAGTTCCTGCGCGACGCGGCCGATTCCAAGCAGTTGCACTGCGCCCACGCTGCCTCGGCCGGCCTGGCCTCGGCCTACCTGGCGCAAGGCGGCTTCACCGGCGCGCGCCAGATCCTCGAAGGCGCGCAAGGCCTGGCGGCCGGCATGTCCAGCGACGCCGACCCCGCGCGCCTGACGGCCGGGCTGGGCAGCCGCTGGGCCACGGCCGAGACCTCGTTCAAATACCACGCCTCGTGCCGCCACACCCACCCGAGCGCCGATGCGCTGCTGCTGCTGATGCGCGAGCACCGGCTGAAGCCAGACGACATCGCCGCCGTCACCGCGCAGGTGCACCAGGGCGCCATCGACGTGCTCGGCCGCGTCATCGTGCCCGGCACGGTCCACCAGGCCAAGTTCTCGATGGGCACGGTGCTGGCGCTCGTCGCCGAGTACGGCTACGCCGGCCTGGACGAATTCGACCGGCACTACCTCGCGCCGCGCGTGGCCGCGCTGCGCGACAAGGTGACGATGCAGCTCGACACCGAGGTCGACCAAGCCTACCCGCAGCGCTGGATCGGCAAGGTCAGCGTGCGCACGCAGGACGGCCGCACGCTGCACGCGCGTGTCGACGAACCCAAGGGCGATCCCGGCAACACCCTCAGCCGGCCCGAGCTGGAAGACAAGGCGCGCCGGCTGGCAGCCTATGGCCAGGCGGCCACGCCGGCCGAGATGGATGCGCTGATCGCCTGCACCTGGGCGGTGGCCGAAGCGCCGCGCATCGCTCGCTGGTTGCCGGCATGAGCGCGCCTACCAGCGGCGGCGCGCTGCCGCGCGCCTACCTGTTCGTGCCTGCCGACCGGCCAGATCGCTATGCCAAGGCGCGCGCCTCGGGTGCCGACGCTGTGATCATCGACCTGGAAGACGCGGTCGCCCCCGAAGCCAAGACCCGCGCCCGCGATGCGCTTGCCAACGCGCTCGACGAAGCCACGCCAGTGGTGGTACGCATCAACGCCGCAGGCACGCCCTGGTTCGCGGACGACCTGGAACTGTGCCGCCACCCCGGCGTGGCCGCCGTGATGCTGCCCAAGGCCGACGGCATCGACGCCGTTTGCACGGCCTTTGAAGCCTGTTTCAAGGACCTGCTGGCGATCATCGAATCGGCCCGCGGCGTGGAAGAAGTACGCCGCATCGCCCGCGTGCCCGGTGTCGTGCGGCTGGCCTTCGGCAGTATTGATCTGGCGCTCGATCTGGGTATCGACTGCGCGCCCGAAGGCGCCGAAGACGAACTGCTGCACTTCCGTTTGCAAGTGGTGCTGGCCTCGCGCCTGGGCGGGCTGGACGCGCCGGTCGACGGTGTCAGCACCGCAATCGACGACGCCACCCGCCTGCAGGCCGACGCCGAACGCGCGCGGCGGCAGGGCTTCGGCGCCAAGCTGTGCATCCACCCCAAGCAGGTAGCGGCGGTGCAAGCCGCCTTCATGCCCGGCGCCGAACGCCTGGGCTGGGCGCGCCGCGTGTGCGAGACCTTCAGCGCCGCCGGCGGTGCCGCCGTGGCCGTCAACGGACAGATGATCGACCGACCCCTGCACGAACGCGCACTCGCCATCCTGCGCAGCGCTGGCGCTGCCTCCTGAATCTCAACGAACCGAAGGAATCTTCATGGCCCGCAAGACCAAGCCCATCCGCTCCGACATCGCCTGGAGCACGCCCGACCGCATCGAGGTGCGCGGCAAGAGCCTGCCCGACGAACTGCTGGGCAAGATCGACCTCGGCGACATGGCCTTCTTGCAGATCCTCGGCCGCATGCCCACGCCGCAGGAATCCAAGGTGTTCAACGCCATCTCGGTGACCTTGGTCGAGCATGGCATCACCCCCAGCGCGCTGGCCGCGCGCATCACCTACGCCGGTGCGCCCGAAGCGCTGCAGGCGGCGGTGGCTGCGGGCCTGTGCGGCCTGGGCAGCGTGTTCGTCGGCTCCACCGAAGGCACGGCCAAGATGCTGTACGAAGCGCTGCCGCCGGGCACCAAGGGCGCCGACCTGGAGAAGATCGCAGGCGACACCGTGGCATCCTTCCGCGCCCGCGGCCAGATCGTGCCCGGGCTGGGTCATCCGCTGCACAAGCCGGTGGATCCGCGCGCGCCACGACTGTTCCAGATTGCCAAGGAGAACGGCTTCTCGGGCGACTACGTGAAGCTCGAGCAGCTGATCTGCGCCGAAGCCGAACGCCTGTCCGGCAAGATGCTGCCGGTCAACGCCACCGGCGCCATCGGCGCCATCTGCTGCGAACTCGGCCTGCCGTGGAAGATCGTGCGCGGGATCGGCGTCTTTGCGCGCGCCATCGGCCTCGTCGGTCACATCCTCGAAGAGAGCAACAACCCGATGGCGATCGAGATCTGGCAGCGGGTGGAAGATGAGGCGACGGCGCACATCCGTCCCGGCGCCTGAACCCACACAGGTCCAATATGCAAGTTACGCCAACCTTGAAGCCCGTACAGGTGCTGCGCCGCGGCGCGGCTGCAACCCCGGCGCCGGCCCCGCGTTGGCCGATCGCCGACGTGGCCGCGTTGTTCGAGCTGCCCTTCAACGACCTGATCTACCGCGCCCAGCAGGTGCACCGCGAACATTTCGACGCCAACGAGCTGCAGTTGTCGACGCTGCTGTCGATCAAGACTGGCGGCTGCGAGGAAGACTGTGGCTACTGCCCGCAGTCGGTGCACTTCGACACCGGCGTCGAGGCCGGCAAGCTGCTCGATCCGGCCGCGGTGGCCGCCGCGGCGCGCGCCGCGCGCGAGCAGGGGGCTTCACGCTTCTGCATGGGGGCCGCCTGGCGCGCACCGAAGGACCGCGACATCGAGAAGGTGGCCGAGCTGGTGCGCGTGGTCAAGGCCGAGGGCCTGGAAGCCTGCTGCACCCTGGGCATGCTGAGCGACACGCAGGCCCATGCGCTGAAGGACGCCGGGCTGGACTACTACAACCACAACCTCGACACCGCGCCGGAGGCCTACGGCCGCTTCATCTCGACCCGCACCTACGACGACCGGTTGCAGACCTTGCGACGGGTGCGCGATGCCGGCATCAGCGTCTGCTGCGGTGGCATCGTCGGCATGGGCGAGTCGCGCGGCGAACGGGCGGGTCTGGTGGCGCAGATCGCCAACCTCGACCCCTATCCGGAGTCGGTGCCGATCAACCAGCTGGTGCAGGTCGAGGGCACGCCGCTGCATGGCACCGAGCCGCTGGAACCCTTCGAGTTCGTGCGCACCATCGCGGTGGCACGCATCACCATGCCCAAGGCGCGTGTTCGTCTGTCCGCCGGGCGGCAGCAACTCGGCGACGCGGTGCAAGCCCTGTGTTTCCTGGCCGGCGCCAACTCGATCTTCTACGGCGACAAGCTGCTGACCACCGGCAACCCGGATTGGGTGGCCGATCAGCGACTGCTCGGCACCTTGGGCATTGTGGCCCGCTGAGTGGGCGCGAGGAGACTTTGCCATGTTGCGACAGATGCTCAAGTCCAAGATCCATCGTGCCACGGTGACCGCCTGCGAGCTTCACTACGAAGGTTCGTGCGCCATCGACGAGGACCTGCTCGATGCCGCCGACCTGCGCGAGAACGAGCAGGTCCACATCTGGAACATCGCCAACGGCGAGCGCTTCGTGACCTATGCCATCCGCGGCGAACGCGGCAGCGGCATCATCTCGCTCAACGGCTCGGCGGCTCGCCGCGCGGCGCTGGGTGATCTGATCATCGTCGCAACGTTCGGCCTCGTGTCCGAGACCGAACTGGCGACGGCCAAGCCGCGTCTGGTGTTCGTCGACGCGGACAACCGCATCTGCGAGACCCGTACGACAGTCCCCTTGCAGCGCGCCCCCGCATGAACGCGCCGACAGCAACGCCGGGTGAGAGAAAGGCCGTCAACCTGCACCGGCTCCGGCAGATGCTGGCCGATGGCCAGAAGATCACCATGCTGACCGCCTACGACGCCAGCTTCGCCCGGCTGGCCGACGAAGCCGGGATCGATTGCCTGCTGGTCGGCGACTCGCTGGGTATGGTCCTGCAAGGCCATGCAAGCACGGTACCGGTCACCCTCGACGAGGTCGCCTACCACCTGCGCTGCGTCGCGCGCGGCAACCGCCATGCATGGCTGCTGGGCGACCTGCCCTTCGGCACCTACGAGGCCAGCCCCGAACAGGCGTTGCGCTCGAGCGTCGTGCTGGCGCAGGCCGGTGCGCAGATGGTAAAGCTCGAAGGTGGCTGGACGGTGGGGACCGTGCGCTTCCTGGTCGAGCGCGGCATTCCGGTGTGCGCGCACCTGGGACTGACGCCGCAGAGCGCGAATGCGCTGGGTGGCTATCGCGTCCAGGGCCGCGACGCAGGCGCGGCCCAGTTGCTGGAGCGCCAGGCGCGTGAGCTCGCCGAAGCAGGCGCGGCGATGCTGGTGCTGGAGTTGGTGCCTGCGGCGCTGGCGCGGCAGGTGCAGGAACAGAACCCGGGTTTGATCGTCGTCGGCATCGGCGCCGGGGCGGATGTCGCGGGCCAGGTGCTCGTCCTGCATGACATGCTGGGAATCACCAAAGGCAAACTGCCGCGTTTCGTGCGCAACTTCATGGCCGAGGCAGGCAGCATCGACGACGCAGTTCGACGTTACGTACAAGCGGTCAGGGACGGCAGCTTCCCCGACCCGGCGCTGCACACTTATTGAAGTTGAATCGACCCCACCGCCCATGCACATCGTCCACACCATTGCCGCACTGCGCGGCGCTCTCGCCGGCACCCGAGATGCGAGCTTCGTGCCGACCATGGGCAACCTGCACGAGGGTCATCTGGCGTTGGTTCGTCTGGCCAAGCAGCACCCTGGGCCGGTGGTGGTCAGTCTGTTCGTCAACCGCCTGCAGTTCGCACCTCACGAGGACTTTGATCTCTATCCGCGCACGCTGCAGCGCGACTGTGACTTGCTGCGCCAAGCTGGCTGCAACATCGTCTTCGCACCGGACGAAGCGGAACTCTATCCGACGCCGCAACGCTTCACCGTTCAACCCGATCCGGCGCTCGCCGACATCCTCGAGGGTGAGTTCAGGCCGGGTTTCTTCACCGGCGTGTGCACGGTGGTGATGAAGCTGTTCCAGTGCGTGCAGCCTCGCCTAGCAGTGTTCGGCAAGAAGGACTACCAGCAGCTGATGGTCATCCGGCGCATGGTCGAGCAGTTCGCGCTGCCGATCACCATCGTGGCCGGCGAGACCGAGCGCGCCAGCGACGGCCTTGCGCTGTCGAGCCGCAATGCCTACCTGTCGACCGAGGAACGCGTGCGTGCCGCGCGGTTGTCTGGCTGCCTGCGCAGCGTCCGCGTCAATTTGGCATCCGGCGCGCGGTCAGTGGCCGCGCTCGAAACCCAGGCACTGAATGAACTGCGCGACGGCGGCTGGGTGCCGGACTATGTCGCGGTCCGGAGCCAGCGTGACCTACAGGTGCCTTCGGTCGAAGACCTGGCCGCAGGCTGCGCACTGGTCGTTCTGGTTGCGGCGCGGATTGGGGGTACGCGGCTGATCGACAACACCGAGTTGACCCTCGGCGCCAGCGCCGGCTGACCTCGATGTCCTTCTTGCCACGCTCTGCGGTTCGCGGCGATGCCGTCAGCCAGCGCTGCGTAGGACGGAGCGGCGCGAAGTTACGACGCTAACCCCAATACTGTTCACTTTGAACGGCACCACGCTGGCCCGGGCCAGTGCGGCCTGACGTCACGGGTTGTGTGACGTGCCGGATCACACCGGCGTGAACATGGGCAACGCAGGGCCGCCATCGCTCGGCCGGAACGTCACCGTCACAGGCTGCCCAATGCGCAGCTTGTCGGGGTCGCAATCCACGATGTTGCTCATCATCGTCGTGCCTTCGGCCAGCGTCACGTAGGCGATCACATAGGGCACGGTGGCACGTCGCATGACACTGTAGCTGTAGATGGCCCCCTGCCCGCTGGCGTCGCGCCATTCGGTGCGCTCGCTGAAGCAGAACGGACAGCTCTCCCGGGGGTAGTGATGGTGCTCGCCGCAGTCGAGACAGCGCTTGACCAGCAGCTTGCCATCGGAAGCGGCGTCCCAGTACTTCTGCGTCTCCGGATACACCGTAGGCGCAACGTATTTCGGTTCTTTGGCGGTCATCGTCATTCCCTTTCCATGATCAGCGTGCCACTGCCGTGGCGCGTGCCGAGCGAGCCGCCCGTACCGTGCGCCAGAGCCAGGCTGCAATTGGGTACCTGCACCTTCGGGTGCGCCTCGCCACGCAATTGCCGCACGGCTTCAATCACCTTGGTCATGCCGCCGCGGTTGCCTGGGTGGTTGTTGCACAGGCCGCCGCCGTCGGTGTTGAAAGGCAGCTTGCCGGTGCCCGAGATCAGGTTGCCGTCCGACACGAAACGCCCACCCTCGCCCTTCTTGCAGAAGCCCAGGTCTTCCAGCGTCAGCAGCACGGTGATGGTGAAGCTGTCGTAGATGGACGCGTACTGAATGTCGGCGGGCTTCACGCCGGCCTCGGCGAACGCGGCCGAGCCAGTCCAACTGGCGCCAGTGGTCAGCAGATCCACCTTGCCTCCGGTCTGCGCGCGCACGTACTCACCGGTGCCCAGCACCTTGACCAGCGGGCGCTTGAGTTGGCGCGCTATCTCGGGCCGTACCACGACCAGTGCGCCGCCGCCGTCGCTGATGACGCAGCAGTCCAGGCGGTGCAGTGGGTCGGCGATCATCGGCGACCTGACGACGTCCTGCACCGTCACCACGTCGCGCACCACGGCATTTGGGTTGTGCTGCGCATGGTGCGACGCGGCGACACGGATCCACGCCAGCTGTTCGCTGGTCGTGCCGTACTCGTGCATGTGACGCATTGCCGCCATCGCGTACATGTTTACCGTGGTCGGTGCGTAGGGCAACTCGAAGGGCACGTCGGGCGCGGCACCATAGTTGCGCGGCGCGGTGCCGGTGGCCATGCCCTCTGCCTTGGGCCGGCCGGCCAGCGTGATCAGCGCCACATTGCAGCGCCCGGCGGCGATGGCTGCCGCGGCATGCGCCACATGCACCACATACGAAGAGCCACCGGTCTCGGTGCTGTCGACATGCCGCGGTTTCATGCCCATGTAGTCGACCATGCTCATGGGGCCCAAGCCGGGTGCGTCGCCGGCACAGAAGTAGCCGTCCACGTCCTTCAGCGTCAGGCCGGCGTCGGCCAGTGCACCCCGTGCGACCTCAGCATGCAACTGCGCCACCGACTTGTTGTCGGCCCGCCGGGTCGGGTGCTCAAACGCACCGGCGATGTATGCCTTGCCTTTCAGACTCATTGGGTTTTCTCCGTCGTTGGTTTGATGATGGCAGTGCCGCGAATCACGTCCTGCTCCTTGCCGTTGCGCACCCACACGTCGTAGACAGGCGGCATGCTGCCCTCGCGCAGTTCGCCGCCGCCCGACACGTCGTCGTCGATGCGCACCGGCTGCACGAAACGGATCTCCAGATGCACGCGGTTCAGCATCTCGACGCCCAGCGTGTTCCTCAGCGCCTGCCAGATCAGCGCCACTGACATGGTGCCGTGGGCGATGATCCCGCCCATCGGGCTCTTGGCAGCGAACTCCTTGTCGACGTGAATCGGGTTGTAGTCGTTCGTCACCGCTGCGTACTTCAGGATGTTGTCGAAGTCGACGTGCTGGGTCGATGTCTTCAATTGCTTGTCCATGCCTGCCTCCTCACTGCGCGACCAGCGTGGTCATGATGCCTGTGAACAGCAGTTCGCCCGTGCCCAAGGCCCGCGTCTCGCTGCGCACCCGCACCCACTTGCGGTCTTTCTTGGTTTCCTTGTCCAGGCACCAGACCTCGGTGCGCAGGATCTCGCCGATGCGCGGCATGCGCTGGATGTCGAAAGTCTGTCCGCCATGCACGCCACCGGGCGGGCGCGGCGAGTTCAGCGTCAGTACGGCGTCGATGACGATCATCGCCAGCATACCGCCGGGCATCACGCCCGCGTCGTTGTCGTTGGGGTACACGCTGCGCCACTTCGCAATGGTCGCGTCGTCGACGCTGAAATCGCGCGTGCCGTAGTTCTTCCCGGGCTCGTAATGGTCGTAGTTGAACATCGCCTCTTCACTCATGCTGTTGCGGGCTCCACTTGCGGAATCTTCTGTTCGGTGCCGGGGCGCGCTTCAAAGCAAACGCGCACGCGCATGCCGATCTTCACCGTGGCCGGGTCGCAGCGCAGCACGTTGCACATGAAGCGGAAGCCCTCGTTCATGTCGATCAGCGCCAACACGTAAGGCGTATCGGCCATGAACGAGGCAATGGGCGCACGGTGGATGACCGAGAAGCTGGCGACCCGGCCCGTGCCCGCAGCGACCTGCCATTCGAGGTCGCTGCCGTGGCAATGCACGCAGGCCGAACGCGAATAAAACTGCGCCTTGCCGCAGTCGCGACAGCGCTGGAATGCAAAGATGCCCTGGTTTGCACCCTCCCAATACGGCCGGCTGATGGCGTCCGGCACGGGCATCGGCTTGGCTTGCACTTCGGCCATGTTCAGGCCCTCCCCATGATGATCGAGCAATGGCCGGAGAAGATGCCGCCCAGCGTGTGGGCCAGCGCGACTTCGGCGTCCTTGACCTGGCGCGGCCCGCATTCGCCGCGCAACTGGCGCACCGCCTCGACGACGTGGAACATGCCACCCGCCGCACCCGAGGAGCCATAAGACAACAGCCCGCCGTTGGTGTTGACCGGGAAACGCCCGCCGATGGCGAATTCGCCGGCCAGCGCCGCCGGGCCAGCTTCGCCGCGGCCGTAGAAGCCCATCGACTCCAGCGTGATCAGCAGCGTGCTGGTGAAGCAGTCGTAGATGTGCGCACAGTCCACGTCCTTGTGCTTCAGGCCGGCCTGGGCCAGGGCGTCGGTGGCCGACTCCTTGCAGCCGAAGTCGACCAGCGATGGCGCGGCGAAGATGTGCTCGTGGGTGTGGCCTTCGCCGATCCCCAGCAGTTCGACTGCCCGCTTCGGACGGTCGCGCGCGGTTTCGGCGGCACTCACGATCACCGCCGCACCGCCGTCGGACACCAGGCAGCAGTCGAGCATGCGCAGCGGCGAGGCGATGACCTTGGACTTGCGCACGTCGTCCATGGTGATCGGCTTCTTCATGTGCGACTGCGGGTGCAGCGCGGCGTTGGCGCGCTGGTTCACCGCCACCGCGGCGAGGTGGTCACCGTTGAGCCAACCTTCGTGGAAATAAACCTGTGCGGCCATCGCGAAGGCCGCCGGCACACTCATGCCATAGGGTTGCTCGTACTGTGGATGGCCGACGTCGGCCAGCGCCGCCTGCACCTTGTCGCCCATGCCGGTGAGACGGTTGTCGCCGGTGACGCACAGCACATGACGGCAGATGCCGGCCTGCACCAGCGCTGCGGCATGGCGCACCAACAGACCGCCGGTCATGCCGCCCATCGCGATGGAGGCGTTGACCTTCGGGCGCAGCCCGATGTATTCGCCCAGCACGCCGCCCAACATCAGCTGCGGCGAGGCGAACGAGTAGGCGGTGAGCAGTCCGTCGATGTCCGACACCTTCAGGCCGGCGTCGGCCAGCGCGCCCAGGCTGGCTTCGGTGTGCAGCGACATGCAGGTGCTGTCGGGCAGCGCGCCGACCTGGGTGTCGTGCACGCCGCTGATGATGGCTTTGTTTCCCATGATTTCCTTCCTGGCTATGCCAGGCTGATGCGCACGTCGCGCTGCAGGCGGTGAATTTCGTCGACAGCCCCCTGGACCAGATCGGCCATGATGGCCTGTGCCGGCCGCCTGGCCTTCAGAAGGCCGCCCGCCTGGCCGGCGATGTTGTAGAACAGGTCGTGCCGCCCGGCGGCCAGCGCGGCAGACAGAAAGTCTTCCATCAGGATGCGCTGGTAAGGCGTCTCCAGCGTCGGCAGGCCGGACTCGGCCCAGGCCTGCGAAATCTCGCTGTGGAAGGCGCGCACGGTCTTGCCTGTCCAGATCTTGCTGATGCGGAAGGACTCGGAATCCGAGGCCACGATCTGGTCCTTGCAGGCGTCGAAGAGCTCGCACTCGTCGGCCACCAGGAAGGCCGTGCCCAGCCAGGCGGCCTGCGCGCCCAGCACGAGAGAGGCGACGATGCCGCGGCCGTCGGCGATGCCGCCGGCGGCGATCACCGGCGTGGGGCTCACAGCATCCACCACCTGCGGGATCAACGGCAGCGAAGCCACGGTGCCGGTGTGGCCCCCAGCTTCGGTGCCCTGCGCGACGATGGCGTCCACACCCGAATTGCGCTGGCGCACCGCATTGCGCACCGAGCCCGACAGGCCGATCAACTTCATGCCCTGCGCACGCGCACGCGGCAGCAGGAAGTCGGGATCGCCCAGTCCGGCAGCGAAGAGCGGCACGCGTTCCTCGAACACCACCTCGAGCACGGACTTGGCGTACTCGATGTTGACCACCGTTTCGTCGGCCGGTTGCACTGCAGGCAGGTTGTAGCGCTGGATCAGCGTCTGCACGAAGGCGGCGTGCTCGGGGAAGCGGCGGCGGATCTCGTCGCGCACGCCCGAGCGGGTGTCGGGTGCGTCGGCAATGCGCGCCGGCAGCAGCAGGTCAACGCCGAAAGGGCGGTCGGTCAGCGAACGCACCTCGCGGATGCGCCGACGTGTTTCCTCGGGCGACAGGCCCGAGCAGCCGAGCACACCGCAGCCCCCCGCCTGTGACACGGCCGCCACCAGCTTGGGTGGCGTGGCGCGCCCGCCCACACCCATGCCGGCGAGGAAGATCGGATACTCGATGCCGAGCGAATCGCAGAACGCGTTGTGCAGGATCGGGCGGGCCATCACTTGAACTCGGGCTTGCGCTTGGCGCGGAAGGCCGCCACGCCCTCCTTCACGTCGTCGGTCTGGAACAGGAAGGGGAAGGCATCGACCGCATAGCGCATGTCGTCGCCACCCAGCCCTCGGTTGAAGAAGGACTTGGCCAGTTGCACCGCCATGTGCGGCTTGCCGGCGAGCCGCTCGGCAAACGCCATCGCCTCGTCGAGCAGCTTGTCGTGCGCCACGGTGCGCAAGGCAATGCCCAGACGCACGGCCTCTGCGGCATCGATCGGGTCGCCCAGCATGCTCAACTCCTTGGCCTTGGGACGGCCGACGATGTCGTGCAGCCGCAGCAGCGCAAAGCCCGGCAGCAAGCCAAGCTGAATCTCGGGCACGCCGAACTTGGCGCGCTCTGAGGCCAGGATGAAGTCGCAAGCGATCGCCAGCTCAAAACCGCCGCCGTAGGCCACACCGTTGACCGCCGCGATCAACGGCTTGCGGCAGCGCTCAGGCGCCTCCAGCACCGGCAGCACCTCGGCGATGAAGGTGCGCGCCTGCTCGGGCGTGGCCGGAAAGGTACTGATGTCCGCCCCGGCGCAGAAAGCCTTGTCGCCACGGCCGGTCAGGATGCCGACGCGGATGTCATCGTCGGACTGGATCTTGGCCAGGCTTTCAAGCACCCCCTCGCGGATGCCCATGGAGATGGCGTTGAGCTTGGTCGGCTCGTCCAGCGTGATGACCGCGACCCGGCCCCGTTTCTCGAATTCAACACTTCCGATACGCATGCGATGCTCCACAGGTTGGTGGATGATGAAGGGCGCAATTGGCTCGGGTTCGCATCAACCGACCTTTGCGCGCAAGAGCGTGGATTGTACTTCTAACAAACGTTCGGTAGATGGTCAAGCCTTATCCAACCTGCCGCAGCGGGCCGGCAAAATGTGTTTGCGTCGTGGAGCCCTCAGGACTGACGCAAGCCCCCGTAGGCTGACCACGGCGCGGCCACCAGGTAGCCCGCATCGACCGGCAGGTTCACGCCGGTGATGGCCGAAGCCGCCGTCGAAGCCAAAAACGCCACCGCACTGGCGATCTCGCGGGGTTCGATCACGCGCCCCATGGCCGCGCTGCGTGACATCACATCGCTGGCCAGTGTCTTGGTCGCGATGCCCTTTTCCAGCGCCGGCGTGTGGGTGAACCCCGGCGACACGGCATTCACGCGCACGCCCTTGGGGCCCCATTCAGCCGCCAGGCACTGCGTCAGATTGATGACGCCCGCCTTGGCAGGTCCGTAGGAGTGCAGCGGCCCGGAACCCATCCCGGCCACCGACGCAATGTTGATGATGGCCCCGCTGCCGCGCCGCGCCATTGCCGCGCCGAAACGCGCGCAGCACAGGTAGGTGCCGCGCAAGTCGACGCGGGCGACGAAGTCCCATTCGCGCAGCGTCAGCTCTTCAGGCGGCAAGGTGCGCTGCAGCACGCCGGCGCTGTTGACCAGCACGTGCGGCACGCCGCACTGCGCCTGCACCGAGGCCACCACGGTGTCCACCGATTGCTCATCACCAATGTCCAGCGCCAGAGCGATGCCGCCGATGGCCGCAGCAACGGCCCGCGCAGCGGCTTCATTGCGATCGGCCACGACGACGCGTGCACCGGCATCGGCAAGCACGCGCGCGCAGGCCTCGCCGATTCCACTGGCACCGCCGGTGACAACCGCGACCTGCCCCGAGAAATCAATCTTCATGTCGTCGCTCCATGGCACTCGTTGTAAGCTCGGCGCGCAGCACGCGCTTGAGCACCTTGCCCGAAGGCAGCCTCGGCAGGGTCTCGCGCAGCACGAGTTCTTTTGGCAGCTTGAAACCGCCGAGCTTGCCGCGGCAGAACGACTGCAGTTCTGCGAGCGTGAGCGTGCAGCCCGGGCGCAGCACAACCACCACCGCCACGCGTTCGCCCCAGCGTTCGTCGGGCAAACCCACCGCTGCCGCTTCCAGGACCTGCGGCAGTTGGTAGAGCACACGCTCGACCTCGCTGCTGGCGATGTTCTCGCCACCGCTGATGATCATGTCCTTCTTGCGGTCGGTCAGGAACAGAAAGCCTTCGCCGTCAAGGTAGCCGACGTCGCCGGTGCGAAACCACTGGCCGGGGTGGAAGCTGGCCGCGGTCTTGTCGGTGTCGCGCCAGTAGCCGCTGGTGACCTTGGGGCCACGCAGGCAGATCTCGCCGGCCTCGCCGGGCGGCAGCGTGCCGCCATCGTCGTTGCAGATGCGGATCTCGACATGCGGCATCGCGCGCCCGGTGGAGCCGATCTTCTCGATCTCCCGGCCGGCTTCCATCAGCGTGTCCCCGGAACAGCTCTCGGTCAGGCCATAGCCGTCGATGTAGCGGCCAGCCTTGAACAGCGAACTGAACTCGCGAATGCGTTCTTCGGGCGTGCGCTCACCGCCGCCGATCTGCCAACGGAAGCTGCTGACGTCGAAACGCTCGCGGTCGGGCAGCGCCAGCAGGCGGTTCAGCATCACCGGCGCCATCCAGCCGGCAGTGAGGCGTTCTTGGGCGATCAGCGCCAGCGTTTCCTCGGGCTCGAACTCGCGCTGCACCGCCAGCATGCCGCCCATCTGCATCACCGCCAGGCCCGGCAGGTCGAAGGCGCCGACGTGGTACAGCGGCCCCACCACCAGCAGCCGTTCGGCGCCGTGCAGGCCCAGCACCGCGATGTGGTCCAGGCATTTCCAGTGGTAGTTGGCGTAGGTGTGGATCACGCCCTTGGGCCGGTCGGTGGTGCCCGAGGTGTACATCAGGCGGAACAGGTCCTCGGGCCGCCGAACCTGCGGCGTCCACACCGGCTCGGCTGCCGGACCGATGCAGCGGCTGTCGGATTGCGCGGTTTCGTCGACGACCACGGTGCTGCCGAAACCGCCAGCCAGGGCACGAAGCTCCTCGTCGACCAGCAGCAGCTTCACGCCGGCATGGCCGACGATGTAGGCCACCTCGTCGGTGCCCAGCCGGTAGTTGATGGGCAGCAGTACCGCACCGAGGTGGCTGACGGCCAGCGCCAGCTCGATGAAGGCGGCGCTGTTCTTCATCAGCAGCGCGACGATGTCGCCTTCGACGATGCCGCGGGCGCGCAGACTGCCGGCGGTCGCCGCCACGCGAGCCGCCAAGTCGCCGTAGCCCAGGCGCTGGTCGCCGTAGATCAGCGCCGGACGCCGGGGTTCGGCGCGCGCCCAGCGCAGCACAGCGGCGCTCAGGTTGACCATGGTGGCCTCCTCGGTGTCGATGCGCTCAGTACGAGCGCGGCATGCCCAGGTCGTGGTTGGCGACGTAGTTCAGGATCATCTCCTCGGACACCGGCGCAAAGCGGAACAGCCGCGCATCGCGCCACAGCCGCTCGACGTGGAACTCGGTGGCGTAGCCCATGCCGCCCATGGTCTGCATCGCACGCTCGGTGGCGCGCGCCACGGCCTGCGCGGCCAGCAGCTTGGCAGCGTTGGCCTCGCTGCCGTAGGGCAGGCCCATGTCGCAGTTGACCGCCGCCTTGTGGTTGAGCAGCCGCGCCGCCTCGACCTCGACATGGCATTGCGCCAGCGGGAACTGCAGCCCTTGGTAGCTGCTGACCGGCTTGCCGCCAAAGACCTTGCGGTCATTGCCGTACTTCACCGCCAGCTTGATGGCCAGCTCGCCGGTGCCGGCCAGCGCCGCGGTGGTGACAATGCGCTCGGTGTTCAGCACGTCCAGAAGTTCGTGCCAGCCGCGGTGCAGCGTGCCCACCAGCTCATCGGGCCGGATGCGCACGTCGTCGAAGAACACGCTGCTCGAGGCCAGGGTGCGCGTGCCGACCTTGTCGATGGCGCTGTGCGTCAGGCCCTGGCGATCGACGTCGATCATGAACATCGACAGGCCGTCGCTGCGCGACTTGCATTCGTCGAGCTTCTTGGTGCGCGCCACCACCAGCATCTTGGCGGCGTCGGGCACGCCGGTGATCCAGATCTTGCGGCCGTTCAGGCGCCAGCCCTTGCCGTCGGCCTCGGCCGTGCTGCGCATCTCGAGCGTATTGGTGCCGGCATCGGGCTCGGTCAGCGCCATGCAGCAGTTGATCTCGCCCGAGACGATCTTCGGCAGCAGTTCGGCCTTCATCGCGTCGCTGCCGAACTTCGACAGCGCCACGCCACCGAAGATCGGGTTGATCATGAACAGCTGGCCGACGGTGGCACCACCGCCGCAGGAAGCCAGCGTCTCGACCACCAGCGCCAGCTCGAACATGCCCAGGCCCGCCCCGCCCGCCGCGGTGGGCAGCGCGGCCCCGCACAGGCCAGCCTCGCAGACGGCGCGCCAGAATTCCTTGGGGAAGGCCTTGGCGGCATCCTGCTTGCGCCAATATTCGAGACCGAAGCGATCGCCGACCTTGCGCGCCGCATCGATCACCAGTTTCTGTTCGTCGGAGAGTCGAAAGTCCATCGTGGTTCCTTGAGTACCTAGTCGAACAACAGCCGCGTCGGGTTAATCAACCCCTCGACCACCGCATTCAGCAGCGCCGCACCGCCAACGCCGTCGAGCACCCGGTGGTCGACCGACAGCGTCAGCATGACTTCGCGCTGCAGCGCGGGCTGGCCCTGCGGGTCGGGCCGGAACAGCTCGCGCACGCCGCCCACGCCGAGGATCATGGATTGGCCGGGCACGATGATCGAGCTCATTGCCGTCAGGCCGTGCATGCCGGCGTTGGACACCGTGATGGCGCCACCAGCCATGTCGTCCGCAGCCAGCCGGCCGGCACGCGCGCGCTCGGCCAACGCGTTGGCCTGGCGCGCCAGCGCGACCAAGCTCAGGCGCCCGGCATCGCGCACCACCGGCACCAGCAGGCCGCGTTCGGTGTGCACCGCCACGCCCACGTCAGGCCGGTCGAGCACGAGCATGCCTTGCGCAGTCCAGACGCGGTTGAGTTCAGGCAAGGCGCGCAAAGCCCGGCCCACTGCGGCCACGATGAAATGGTTGAGCGTCAGTCGCGGCTCGGTCTCCGGGTCCTTCAACCTGGCGTGCAGGTCGCGCAGCTTCGAAACCTCGACTTCACGCGCCAGGTAGAAGTGGGGGATGTCCTGCTTGGCCGCGGTCAGGCGTGCCGCGGCAGCCCGCTGCAGCGACGTGAAGGCCTGCAGCCGGCCCGCAAGCACACCGAAGGCAGCTGTCGCCGGCGCGCCCGAAGCGGCAGGCGTGGCAGGCGCGGGAACCGGTGCGACAACCGGCGTCGATGCCTGGTCGCGCAACGCCGCCTCGACGTCGCGTGCGCGCACACGGCCGCGCGGGCCCGAACCACTGACCACCGCGAGTTCGATGCCTTGCTGTTGTGCCAGCTTGCGGGCCCAGGGCGTGACGGGCCGGCGCGCCGCGGCCATGGCGGGCGCGCTGATCGACGCGTCGGCAAACGCGGTAGCGGCTCGGGCCACAACGTTCGCGGCGGGCGCTGCCACTGCCGGCTGCGCTGTTGGCGGCTGTGCTGCCGCCTGCGAAACCGCCGGCGTCGCGGCGCTGCCCAGACCGTCGTCCCAATGACCCAGCACGGCGCCCACCGCGACTGTCTCGCCCACGGCCACCAGCGGCGCACCCATCACGCCATCGTCTTCCGCGGAGATTTCGCTGGCGGCCTTGTCGTTCTCGACCACGAACACGCAGTCGCCTGCCTTGAAACGGGTGCCCGGCGCCACCGTCCACTCGGACAGCACGCCTTCGGTCATGGTCAGACCCAGCTTGGGCATGAGCCATTCATGGCGCATGCGCTCAGGCTCCCTTGAAATCGGGCTTGCGCTTTTCCAGGAAAGCGCGGCAGCCTTCGTGTGCATCGCGACTGTCGAGCACCAGGCCGATCATCGCCTGCTCGTGCGCCAGTGCCGCCGGCAGCGGCATCTCCATGCCCTGGCGCAAAGTGCGCTTGAGCAGCTTGAGCACCAGCGGCGACTTCTCGGCAATGCGCGCGGCCAGCGCCAGCGTCTCGTCGAGCAGCCGCTCGCGCGGCACGGTACGGTTGCACATGCCCAGCGCCACCGCCTCGGCGGCACTGATCTGGTCGCCGGTGAACATCAGCTCCTTGGCCCGGCACAGCGGGATCTGGCGGATCAGCCGCTGCGTGCCGCCGGCGCCGGGGAAAAGTCCCAGCGTGATCTCGGGCAGGCCAAGCTTGGCTTCTTCGGCCACCAGCCGAATGTCCAGCGCCAGCAGCAACTCGGTGCCGCCACCCAGCGCCCAGCCGTTGATCGCGCCCAACGTGGGCTTGTCGCAGTTGTCGAAGCGGTTGATCAAGTGGTGGATGACTTCGGCAAATTCCTGGTAGTGCGCCAGCCCCTGGCGGCTGTCGAGGTCGGCGATGTCGCCGCCGGCGACGAAGGCGCGCTCGCCGGCACCGGTGATGACAATGGCGCGCACGGCGTCGTCGGCTTCGAAGGCGGCCAGCGCGGCATCGAGCTCGTGCATCGTCGCCACGTCGATGGCGTTCAGCGTCTTCGGCCGGTTGATGGTCAGCAGCCCGACCGGGCCACGCTTTTCGCTCAGGATGTTGGACATACTTGTCTCCAGTGTCTGTTCGCGGTGTCAGTCCAGCGTGCGCCGCAGCGCGGCCACGATGCCGGCCACTCCGATGTTGTAGCCCTGCTCCAGCGACTTGCCAAAGGGCACGGGCATGAAGGGCGCACCGACGCGCACCACCGGCGCGTCGAGGTCGTCGAAGCCTTCGTCGGCCAGCGTGGCTGCGATCTCGGCGCCGACACCAAAGGCCTGTACCGCCTCGTGCACGACTACCACGCGGTGCGTGCGCGCCACCGACGCCAGCACGGTGGCGCGGTCCCAGGGTTGCAGGCTGCGCAGGTCGATCACCTCGACCTCCACGCCCTCGCCAGCCAGATGCCGCGCCGCCGCCAATGACGTGTGTACCGTGGCGCCGTAGGTCACCACGGTGGCGTCGCGCCCCGGCCGCACGGTGCGGGCCTTGCCGATCGCGTCCGCCGTCGAACGGTCTACCGGCCCCTTGCTGCCGTACAAGCCCTTGTGCTCGATGAAGATCACCGGGTCGGGGTCGGCGATGGCCGCGCGCAGCAGCCCGTAGGCGTCGCCGGGCGTGGCGGCACACACCACCTTCAGGCCGGGAATGTGGGCCAGCCAGGCTTCCAGGCATTGCGAGTGCTGCGGCCCGGCGTTCAGCCCGCCACCATGCGGCGTGCGCAGCACCATCGGCACGCTGCATTGGCCGCCGAACATGAACCGCGCCTTGGCCGCCTGGTTGACCAGCGCGTCCATCGCCAGGGTGACGAAATCCATGAACATGATCTCGACCACCGGGCGCAGGCCCGACAGCGCGGCGCCGACGGCGGCCGACACGATGCTGGCCTCGGAGATCGGCGTGTCGATCACGCGCTGAGACCCGAACTCGTCGAGAAGACCGCGCGTGGCCTTGAACGAGCCACCGGGGGCACCGATGTCCTCGCCCATCACGATGACGCGCGGGTCCTCGGCCATGCTGTCGCGCAGGGCCTGCGCCACGCTGGCCATGTACTTCATCTCGGTCATCGAAGCGCTCACTGGAGTACCTTCGTGCTGCACACTCCGGAATTCGCCCTTGGGGCGGCCGTGCGGGCTCATAAGGCAACCTCACGGTCCATGAAGGCCGTTCGAGTACCGCGATGCAGGGTTGTCCACGGCGGCGGGCGGTCGGCGCCTGCGACGAACCGACCGCCCGCCGCGGTGGGCAACCCGTGTTCGACGCCCAGGCGCTGGCCGGCTTCGTTCTTGACGAGGCGCACACGTTGCGCCGATGTTTCGTTCCGACTTCCGTGCCCCCGAGGTGACTGCCCCGCGCGCTGGCCGCTCGACGGCCCGCATGAGACCCGCAGCCCTCGGGGTGCCGGAAGACCCAGACGGGCTACAGGGTGTAGCGCCAAGGTGTGCAGCCAGGAGCGCCGACCAGTGAGCGTCCCGCCGGGCCTTCCGACACGGCAAGTCATACCGCAACTTGCAGGAGTCTGTCCATGAGCAATCGCTTCGCCGGGCTGGACTGGGCCAGCCGAACCCACGCTGCTTGCATCATCGACGAGCACGGCAGCGTGCATTTGCAGTTCGAGGTCAATCACGATGCCGCCGGCCTGGCCGAGCTGTGTCGTCGCCTGCGCGGCGCAGGGGTCACGGCCGTGGCCATCGAGCGCCCCTCGGGCTTGATCGTCGACGCGCTTCTGGAGGCCGGCTTCTCGGTCGTGCCGATCCACCCCAATGTGGTCAAGGCCACCCGTCCGCGCTACCGCAGCCACGGCGGCAAGAGCGACGCCTCTGACGCCTACTTGCTGGCCGATCTGCTGCGCACCGACGGACACCGCTTCAAGCCGCTGGCGCCGCAGAGCGACGACATCCGCGCGCTGCGCGCCCTGGTGCGGGGGCGTGACGACCTGGTCGCCGCCCGCGTGCAGCTGGCCAATCAGTTGCGCAGCTTGCTGCAGTCCTTCTGGCCGGGTGCTGCAGAGGTCTTCGCTGATGTGGACTCGCCCATCGCACTGGCCTTCCTCCTGCGCTACCCCACGCCGGAGTCCGCGGCCCGCCTGGGTCCCAAGCGCATGGCCGCCTTCTGCGCCCAGCACGCCTACAGCGGCCGACGCAGTGCCCAGGAACTGCTGGATCGGCTGCACCAGGCACCGGCCGTCGCTGTGGGCGAACTGGAGATGGAGGCCAAGGGCGAGTTGGCGCTTGGTCTGACGCGCAACCTGGATCGTCTGGTCGAGCAAATCCGCCTGCTGACCAGCCGCATCGAGCACCACGTCAGCTCCATCGACGATGGCCGCATCCTGATGAGCTTCCCGCGCGCCGGACGCATCTGCGCCGCCCAGATCCTGGCCGAGTTGGGCAGCGTGCGCGAGCGCTTCGACAGCGACGAGCACCTGGCCGCCGAGGCCGG